>CAZEMD010000001.1:0-56412 GCA_964513225.1 uncultured Candidatus Bathyarchaeia archaeon
ATGAGCCACGTCGTCGGCCGAAACGCTTCGATAAAGGCGGGGTACGTGGAGAAGGACGAGCGGGACGCCAAAGGCGTCAGGGCCGCGCTCAACTACGGTCACACGCTGGGCCACGCCGCCGAGAGGCTGGCTAGCCCGGCGCTCAGGCACGGCGAGGCCGTGTCCATAGGCATGGTGTATGCCGCAGACCTGTCCGTCAGCATGGGTTTGATGGACCCGGGGGATGCACAGGCTCAGAGACGCGTCCTTGAGGGCATCGGCCTCCCTACCAAGCTACCGTCTCTTGGGGCGGATGAGCTGATCGGGTACATGAGGCGGGACAAGAAGACGGAGGGAGGCGTGATCAGGATGGTGCTGCCCACGGGGATAGGAACCCCGCCCACACTGAGGACCGTGGAGGAGCCCAAGCTGGTTGAGGCTTTGGGGGCCGTCATGTGAAGCCGCTAATATGCGTCGCTGTTACCGGCCTTGACACAGAGCGGATTATGGCCAGAGTCCGGGGACTCCAGCACCCAGACCTGATAGAGATCAGGCTCGACCACCGCATGAAGCCCATAGACCTACGCCGGGTCAGGGACGCGACGGCCACGCCGCTGATAGCCACCAACCGCCCGGAGTACCAGGGTGGACGCTCGAAGGAGCCCGAGGAGAGTAGGCTCGCGACGCTTTACGGGGCCTGTGAGGCGGGGTTCGAGTACGCAGACGTGGAGTTGGCGGCCCCTGGCTCAGGAGACGCCGTCAAGCGTGTGCACGACGCAGGCTCCAGGTGCATCGTGTCTCACCACGACTTCGAGGCCACGCCGACTCCAGGGGAACTAGGCCGCATGCACGCCGAGGCCAAGTCCATGGGCGCAGACGTGGTCAAGCTGGTGGGCACAGCCAGATGCTACGGCGACAACATGGCTTATCTTGCTTATCTCTCGGGGAACCCCGGGAACGTCAGCTTCGGCATGGGGCGTCACGGCATCCCCTCCAGGGTCGTGTCTCCCCTCGTGGGCGGCGCCTTCACCTACGCCTCGACGGGTGAGGGGGAGGAGAGCGCTCCGGGGCAGCTGATGCTGTCACGGATGCGTGAAATCTACGAGGCCATGGGGGTGGAGACGTGAGGCTTTGCTACATCGTCGGCTACCCCGTGGAGCACTCCATGAGCCCCGCGATGCACAACGCCGCCTTCAACGCCCTCGGCCTCGACGCGGAGTACCGGCTGGCGCCCGTGGAGCCGGGGCGGCTGGGCGCCTTCATCGAGACGCTCAGGGAACCCGAGGTGATGGGCGCCAGCGTGACCATCCCCCACAAGGTGGAGGTCATGAGGCACCTCGACCATGTGGACGGGACGGCCCGGGCGATTGGGGCGGTGAACACCGTCGTCCATAGGGACGACGCGCTGAGGGGCTACAACACGGACGCGACTGGGGGAGTCAAAGCCCTCACCGAGGCGTACGGCAGCCTCGAAGACAGCGACGTGACCATCCTCGGGGCGGGGGGCGCTTCAAGGGCCCTAACCTATCAGGTGTCCCGCGTGGAGTGCAGGGTGACCGTGCTGAACAGGAGCGTAGATAGGGCGAGGAGGCTGGTTGAGGACGTGAGGCCAACGGCCCCCGCCGAGCTGAGCTACGGTGCCCTGGACCGGCTGCCCGCCTTAATCGGGGACACAGATGTACTGATCAACACCACGCCGGTGGGTATGAGCCCCAACACGTCGGACTCACCCGTCCCGGCGGGGCTCCTCCACGGCGGCCTCTTCGTCTACGACGTGATATACAACCCCATGAAGACCCGGCTGCTGAGGGACGCCGAGGCTAAGGGCGCACGGGTGCTCAGCGGCGTCAACATGCTGGTCTACCAGGGGGCCGAGGCGTTCAAGATGTGGACGGGCGTCGAGCCGCCCATCGACCTCATGCAGCGGGCCGTCGAGGAGCGGCTGGGAGGCGGGCCGCGTTGAACGTCGCCCTCTACGGCTTCATGGGCGTCGGCAAGTCCACCATAGGCAAGGCCCTGTCGGAGAGGCTGGGCTACGGCTTCTTGGATATGGACGAGGTCATCGAGGGACGCGCCGGGATGAAGATCAAGGAGATATTCGCAGCGGAAGGCGAGGAAGGGTTCAGGGCGCTGGAGAAAGCCGTGGTCAAGGAGCTGGCGGACAAGGACCGCCACGTCATAGCGTGCGGCGGCGGCGCCATCCTGGACCCGGAGAACGCCGAGGCCCTGAGAACAAGCTCCGTCCTCGTGCTCCTCACGGCGTCCATCGACGAGATCATGGAGAGGACGCGGGGCAGCGACGAGCGGCCCCTCCTCAACGTCGAAGACGCACATGCCGAGGCCGAGGCCCTGCTTAGGAAGAGGATGCCCCGGTACTTGGAGGCAGCGGACCTGATAATAGACACCACGGACGCGTCGCCTGCGCAGCTGGCGGACGAGATAACCGTGGCGCTGGAGGGATGCCTTGAAGGTAGTGATTAGCCCGTCCCAGCCGAGGGGCAGGGTGGAGGCGCCCCCGTCCAAGAGCGTGACCCACAGGATGGTGACCCTGGGCGCGCTCGCTGAGGGAACCACGACGATAAGAAACCCGCTGGCAAGCGACGACACCCTTGCGACGCTCAACGCGGTGAACATGCTTGGCGCCCACACCGAACGCGGCCAGGACGAGTGGGTCGTCGAGGGGGGCAGCCTCAAGGCACCGGCCAAGGCAGTGCACTGCGGCGAGTCAGGGACCACCATCAGGTTCATGACGGCCGTTTCCGGCCTCGTGGACGGCCCCGTGAAGCTCACCGCGGGGCCCTCATTATCAAAAAGGCCCATGGGGCCCCTGCTGGACGCCCTTAACGGCCGGGGCGTCGAGGCCCACGGCGAGGCCGGCCACCCGCCCATCACAGTACACGGGAGAGGAGGCATCGGCGGCGGAGAGGCGACGCTCCCCGGAGACGTGAGCTCCCAGTTCGTCTCGGCGCTGCTGCTGGTCGCACCGCTGACGAGGCGTCCCCTCACGGTACGGGTCACCACGCCGCTCCAGTCCTGGCCCTACGTCCAGATGACCATGGACGCCATGGGGGTCTTCGGCGTGAAGGCGGTGGCGTCCCCGGGGAGGGACAAGTTCATCGCGCCCACCGGCAAGTACCGGGCCTCAGACGTGGACGTCGAGGGGGACTGGTCGTCGGCGTCCATACTGCTGGCCGCCGGCGCCCTCGGCGGCGAGGTGACCGTGGGAAACCTGGACGAGGGTAGCAGCCAAGCCGACACCGCGATACTGGAAATACTGTCCAGCATGGGCGCCGAGTACTCCATCAATGGTAACGAGGTAACATGCGTAAAGAGCCGGCTGGAGGCGGTGAACCACGACTTCTCGGACCACCCCGACCTGTTCCCCATAACAGCTGCCCTCTGCAGCACTGCGGAGGGAACAAGCACCCTCACCGGCCTCGAAAGGCTGAGGCTCAAGGAGTCGGACAGGGTGGCCTCCATTACGGAGGGCCTTAAGAGGATGGGCGTCAAGGTTGCAATGGGCGACGCCTCGGTCAGCATCACCGGGGGAACGGTGAATGGCGCCGAGGTGAACCCATACAACGACCACCGAATAGCCATGAGCCTGGGGGCCTTGGCATTGGCGGCTGAGGGGGACACGACGATCAGGGACGCCGGGTGCGTAGCCAAGTCCTACCCCGGATTCTGGGGCCACCTGGAACACCTAGGCGTAAAAATGAGGAGGAAACACGATGAGTAACACTATCGGCAGACTCTACAGGGTCACATGCTTCGGTGAGAGCCACGGCAGATGCGTGGGCGCAGTCATAGACGGGTGCCCGGCCGGCCACAGGCTGGACACCGGACACCTACAGGCCGAGCTGGACCGCAGGAAGCCCGGGCAGAGCAGGGTATCCACCCCGCGCAGCGAGGAGGACACTGTCGAGGTCCTCTCGGGAGTCTTCAACGGCGTCACCACCGGGGCCCCCATCTGCATGCTCGTCTGGAACCGGGACACGGACTCCACACGGTACGAGGAGCGTAGGTGGACGCCGCGGCCCGGCCACGCCGACTACACCGCGGAGAAGAGGTACGGCGGCCACCAGGACTACAGGGGAGGCGGCCGGTTCTCGGGCAGATTAACCGCGGGCTACGTGATGGCGGGCGCCCTCGCCAAGCAGGTACTCGCAGCAGCCCAAGGCATCGAGGTACTGGGCTACACCAGCCAGATAGGCTCACACGAGGCCCCCGCCGTGACGATCAAACAGGTGAAGAGCAACACGGAGAAGAACCCGGTCCGGTGCCCGGACCCAGACACCGCCAGAGACATGGAAGAGGAGATACAGATGGCGCGGGACGAGGGAGACAGCTTGGGCGGAGCCGTGAAGTGCATGGTGCTCAACGTCCCCCCCGGCGTGGGTCAGCCCGTCTTCGACACCCTCGAGGGAGACCTTGCCAAGGCCCTGTTCAGCGTCCCGGCGGTGAAGGCCGTGGAGTTCGGCGCCGGCAAGGCACTCGCATCCATGCGGGGCTCTGAGAGCAACGACCCCTACACGGTCGTCGGGGGCAGGGTCGAGACGGCATCCAACAACATGGGCGGCGTGCTGGGCGGAGTCTCCACAGGCGCCCCCATCGAGTTCACGGCCACGTTCAAGCCCACCCCAAGCATATCCAAGCCTCAGCGGACGGTGGACCTCAAATCGTTGGAGGAGACCACCATAACCGTTGAGGGGAGGCATGACCCCTGCATAGTGCCCAGGGCGGTGCCCGTCGTGGAGAGCGTGGCAGCCATGGTCGTCCTCGACCACATGATGCAGAGGGGCCACGTTGGACAGGTGCTGAGTGAGACACGATGAGCTACGATGACGAGATAGCCCCGCTGAGAATAGAGATCGACAGGCTCAACGACGAGATACTGGATAAAATACGTGAACGCGTCGAGGTCGCGCTCAGGATAGCCGAGGTGAAGAAGAGGCACGGCGTGCCCATAGTGGACCGCGGCCGAGAGGAGAAAGTCCTAGACCACGTGGGCGGCCGGGCGGCTGAACGGGGACTGGACCCGGCGGCCGTGCGGCGGGTGTTCAGGGAGATCATCGACCTCTGCGTCGAGGCCGAGGAAAAGACACAGTAAAAGCCCAGCCACGTCTCGTGGATTTTTCAGGTGACTGAACCAATAAACTATGTATTGAAAATAGGGGAGAGGAGGCCCCTTACTCGTTGGGCTCTATTATTACCTTGAGCCCCTCTTGGTTGGACACAATATCGAAGCCCTTCTTGGTCTCCTCAAGCGGCAGCCTGTGGCTGATGAGGGACTTCACGTCCACGATGCCCTTATCGATGAGCTTGAGGGCCGTCGTGAAGTCGTGGGGGGTGAAGTCGTGGCTCCCCGTTATCTTCAGGTGCCTATAGTGCGGCACGTTCGGGTCGACGGGTATCTCGGCCTTGGGGTACGTCCCGGCGAATATGTTCAAGGTGCCGTCCAGGTCGAGCACGTCCAGACCGTTCTTTATGGGCACCGGGTGGCCCACGGCCACTATCGAGGCGTTGACCCCACGCCCGTCCGTCAAGCCGAGTATGGTCTCCACAGTGTCCTGCTCCCCCGCGTTGATGACGTCGTGGGCGCCCAGCTTCTTGGCCACCTGCAGTCGGTCCTCCTTGAGGTCCACGGCTATTATCCTGGCGCCCCGCACCTTGGCGAGCTGCATCAGCTGGAGCCCTATGGGGCCGCATCCGATGATGGCCACGTCGTCCCCGACCTCTATGTTGCTCTGATGGATGCCGTTGATGCAGCAGGCCAGCGGCTCCGAGAACGCTGCCTCCTCGTAGGACAGGTTGTCAGGCATCTTCCTGTACACCGGGTCCGTGGCCTTGCTGTACTCGCAGAAGCCGCCGCTGAACCCCCGCCACTCCGGGGTCTCGGCCTTGAGGCAGAAGTTGTAGAGCCCCTTCCTGCAGTAGTAGCAGACGCCGCATGTGTTCCTCCAGTCCCTCACTATCTTGTCGCCGACCTCGACGCCCTCCACGTCGTCTCCTACCTCGACGACTTCCCCCACCGACTCGTGTCCCGGTATCCTCTTCTTCGGTAACGTCCCTTTCCTGTTGTAGCCGCGGACGTCGCTGGGGCATATGCCGCACGCCATTACCTTGAAGGCGATCTCGTCCTCGTTCGCAACCGGTTTCTCGACTTCTTCGATCCTCAGATCCTTGTAACCGTAAAGCATGGCTGCTTTCATCTATATCATCACGCTACAAGGGGTGGAGGTTACTCTTTTAAGTTACCTCCCTTTTCTACTGGCAAATAATGTTTAGAAAAAAATAAACACATGGTGTGTACATATGAACACGTCATATTCCATTAACGTTTTCTTCTACATGATAATTAACAGCTTTTCTATAGTCATTAACCATCTTTTCACTGACTTTTATGGCATTAAAAATCTCATAAAAACTTGACTGATAAAGGAGATATGAAAAGGGGTTATTATTCCTCGATCATCTCGACGTTGGCCCTGGGCACGACGACTCTACGCCCATCCTCAAGCTCGGCCTCGAGAACCCGGACCTTTGACTCGGTCTCAACGGTCTGAAGCTCGATGGGGAGACCGACGATACGCCCGATGGCCCCGAAGTAGGGTGGCCCGATGACTCTCACCGGCAGGCCCGGTCTGAGTCCCTCCATGTGAAGTTCCTCGTCCTCTACTATTTCGCCTGAATCTTCTGTGGGTATGATTATCTCTGGTCTGATTACCCCTGCCCTGATCTGTGTCGCGCCGTTGATACAGGTTAGTTTGCCCTCGAACTTTCTCAGAAACTCGAGGGTCTTTTTAGCCATCGCCATCTTGCCGAACCCCTCTGTCAGTATCAGGGTTAGCCCCATTTTTTCTTCGCCGGTGATCGCGACGCCGATCTCATAGCCTAGGAAGCTGGAGAGGTCCGCGTCACGTATCCCGCCGACTATTATTCCCTTGACCCCGATCTCGACGGCTTTCTTGATTGTTGGATACTCTATGATGGACCCGCCCACGATGATCTTTCCGGCATGTTCCTCGGTTATCTGGTCCTCGGTCAACTCATCGTCCTCGGATTTGCAGACTATCTCGAGTTCACCGTGGGTTTCTCCGCCGATCCCGAAGATGCCTTGCATGTATGCGGCGGGGGTCTCGATCACGACCCCTTCCTGAGGCAGTATCTCTGTAACGGTTCCTGGTATGTAGGCTTCGAGGGTTAACGGGGTCGAGGGTTCCCTTAGGAGGCACTGACCGGTGACGTCTGATATGTACTCTATCGTCCCTTCGCACGGTACCTTACATTCTCTCTGGAAGAGGCCGAAGAAGGTTTTTCTATGCGCGATCACCTCACCGGCTTCGCATGATTCTCCTACTTCTTTCAACATGTATTTAGTGAGACCAAGAGACCTTTCTTTTTGTTCAAAAGAACCGCTCTCGTCACCGATTGAGACTTGAGTTGACTCTAGTTCCAGTATGCGGGCGAGGTTTAATACGTTGACCTTTCCGGGGAGGCTGGTCTTAGCGACCTCGGTATCATAATCTACCTTGGCCCCTTCTCCGACTAATACCTCTCCTAAGATGGGTAGTTTCCTGACCTTAGAAACGTATGTCTCCTCTTTCCTCTTCAAGCCCGGGGTATAAGCCATTGCCATGCATTACGCCTCCTTATTCGTCCTCCAAGATGGTCTCTGGGTAGGCTTCGAGGTTACTGAACCATTCACGAAGCTTCATGCGTCGAGCGTCATCTTCCTCCGGAAGATCCACGGGTCTGCCTCTCGCATCGATTAGGATGCCGACTACTCCTCCCTCAACCGTCACGTTGAAGCTTCTTTCGGCTCCTTCCTTGGTTGAAAGACTGAATGGAGACGAGACCCTTCCCTCTATCTCGGCGGATTTCCCTTCCTCTAACCCGATTTTCTGTATGGTGCCGTACTCGATTTGTTTCTCCAAGACTTCTCCGTCCGGCATGGTGATTGTCAGGCTGGCGATTTCCTTACCGTAGTCGTCTGGGGTTAACCTGCCGCTGAAACCGACGCACGTGCCCAACCTAATCAGGCAGTCTTTTTCGAAGATCTCCAGGGCGGCTTCCCGGTGAACGGTCGAGAGAACGCCCAGGTGGGGGATCATGAAGACGCTGTCTTGGAATAACTTGGTGACGCCTTCCACGCCGAATCCGTCGATGAGGTTAAGCATGGATTGAACTCTTCTCGGCGCGTGGGAGAGGAGGCCGCCGGTGCCGCCGACCCACTCGATGTTACTCATGTTGATGTAGGTCCCTGACCTGAGCTGCGAGTCCAGTCTTTCCTCTATGGACTGTTCCCTCTTGGCGCCCAGGAGCGGCCTGGCTATCAACTTGTGGTGCTCAAGACCCAGTCTAAGGGCTTCTCGTGCGACCGCGTGTTCCACGATGAGCTGTTTGAGAGTGTGGGGTATCGTGGTGGGCCGGATCATCTTGTTTCTCAGCCTGTCCCGTACGTTGGCCCTGTCTATCTCGAAGGGTATCCACCGCATTATGTTTTCTAGGCCCGTCTCCTTGAGCACGTTGCATATGCTGTAGCTCATTCCCAGGTTGGCGCTCACGCTGCGGACAAACTTGTTGTCGTAGTGAGAATACACGTTCGTCGTGGCGCCCCCGAGCCCAACACCTATGAGGTTCGCCTTTTGGGCCTGCGCGAAGGTCCTGAACATGGCGCCCTCTCCGGCGGGGGTCGGCATGATGGGCACGTCGGTCCATTTCATCAGCTTGTCGTACCCAGGAGCGTGAGACATGACGTGCTCCATGAACAGCTGGTGTACGGCGCTTCGCGCCGGCTCCGGGTTCTCGATCTCCAGAGTTGGTCGAATGTTATCGACTATTTGTAGAGCGAACTGTTCACCCAGAAGCTCCTTGATTTGGGGTCTCACGTATTTGTTCCCGGCGTATACGATTGGAATCTCGTACATGGCTCCCAAACGGTGTCGCGGACTGGCTGCTTTAATGAACTCGGCTAACTCGACGATGTGTGATACGCTGCCTCCGTCAACCCCCCCGGCTAAGAGAATCATGTCCGGCCTAAGGAAACGCATTCTCTCTATCTTCTCCCAAGGCTCGCGGCCATCGTCTACGGCTAGAACGTCCATCACTATTGCGCCGGCTCCCAGGGCGGCTCGTTCAGCGCTCTCGGCCGTCATGGTTCTTATGATCCCCGCAACCTGCATCTGCAGGCCTCCACCAGCGCTGCTGGTGGTGATGTAGAGATCGACTCCCTCGTCTTCGCCTCGGGTGGGGGTGATTATTCCCTCCGGGGAAAGAAGCTTGTGACCGGTGAGTTCTTCAACCTCCCTGACGGCGTTGCGGACGCCGAGGGTCACGTCTTCGTAGGGTGCTTCGACGGTTGTCGGGGCTTCACCGCTTGTCACGTATCTATATTCGTCGCCTATCTTTTTGAAAAATCTAGCCTTACTTGTAGTGCTGCCACAATCAGTTGCTAGAATTACATTAATATCGTTGAGATCCATGGTCACGGCAGAGGGTTAAACTAACAATGATATTTAACGTTTATTCTCATTGATATACCCATTATATATTATATATTATGTAAATAATCCTCTTTGAGACTGTTATATAATGATGAGTTTAAACATATCTATTATCTTCATGTATGTTTTTTAATAGTATATGATTTGCATTATTTTTTGATAGTTATATCTTATATTTTGTAAATAATAAAAAAGGAAGAAATGTGGCTATTGCTCGATTACGACCTTGATGGAGTTGGTCTTCTTCTTGTCTGCGGCGGTCTCGAAGGCCTCGTTGATCTTCTCCAACGGGAACTTGTGGGTGATCATCTCCGTCGCATGAAGCTTACCGGCGATCAACAGATCGGTAACGATCTTGAACTCGGGGTCGTTCTCCCAGTGGTAGAAGCCCGAAACCGGCACCACGTCGATCTCGCCCCATTGAAGCTTGCGCCAGTCAACCTTTAGCTCCATGTCGGGTCTAAGCGCCCCTATGAGGGCTACCTGGCCCTTCCTCCGCACCATCTCGACGGCTTGTGGAAGCACCGCCGAGGAGGCCCTGCCGCCTACGCACTCGAACACCTTGTCCGCGCCCATCCCGTCGGTGAGCTCCATGACTCTCTTCACGGGATCGACCTTGGTGGAGTTGATCGTCTCGTACGCGCCTATGGTCTTCTCCGCGAACTCCAGAGGGTTGTCTATGACGTCGATTATTATCCCGTTTGCTCCGGCTATGTTCACCAGGTCCAGTAGGCTGAGCCCGATGGGACCGGCGCCGATGATTACGACGGTCTGGCCCATGTGTGTGTTCGTCCTGTTGATGGCGTGTACGCTTGTGCCGTAGACGTCCATGATGGCGGCCTCGCCGTATCCGACGTGGTCGGGTATCTTGTACACGTGGTCCGCGGGACCGACGATGTACTCTGAGAAGCCCTGCGCAAACGTCTCACCCCTGATCTTGAAGCAATCTGGACATAGGTGGTACTGTCCGACTCTGCACCAGTAACACTTCCCGCAACCGATAACGGAGTCTACGCCCACCCTGTCGCCGACTTTCACGTTCGTCACGTCTTCACCGACGGCGACGATGTCGCCGGCTACCTCGTGGCCAGACATTCTTCCCACAGCCGCTGGGTTCGGTACTTTCCATGAGTGGAGGTCGCTTCCACAGACCCCGGAGCCCCGTACTTTGACGAGGACGTAGTCGGGCCGTGTGATCTCCGGCATTGGCACTTCTTTTATCTCGAAGGTTCCTTCAGCGGTTTTAACCGCTGCTTTCCTTGTTTTTGACAAATTTTGTTCGACTACTATAACCCTCTTATGTATATATCTTTAATGTTATAATCATTTAATAGAGAAAAAACGTTCTTTATTTTTGAAGGTTAATCGTTGTAATCAATAAAAGAAGTAAAATATCAAGAAAAAGAAAAAAACACACATTGTAGGGAAAGTTTATAACATCTTCACGGCGTATGGGTTTGATCCAAGGAAATGAATTTGATGAAAGAAGCGCTTCTCTACGAGAAGAACGACGTGCGAATCATCGACGTCCCCATCCCAACCATAGGGCCAACGGATATACTGCTGAAGATCAAGGCAGCCAAGATATGTCCCACAGACGTCAGGAAATACAATCTTGGCTCTAATGATGCGAGGATAAGGTCTCTGCCGATGAACCTGTGCCATGAATACGCCGGAGAGATCGTTGACGTGGGCGAAGAAGTCAAGCATCTCAAGAAGGGTATGCGGGTGACGGGGTACGGCATGAGAGGCAACGCCGAGTACGTGAAGCTAGACGCAGACAGCTCAAACCCCAACTTAAGGGGCAGGATCCTAGAGCTTCCTCCAAACGTCTCCTACGAGGAGGGGGCCTTCACCACTCCGTTGTCTGAGTGCATCCACTGCGTCGTTGACCAGGTCGATGTAAGGTTCGGGGAGACCCTCGTCGTCGTCGGCGCAGGCCACATGGGCATAATGCAGACGAACATAGCCCACTGGTGTGGGGCCACCGTCATCGCGGTTGACCTCAACGACGAGAGACTGAAGATCGCCAAGGAGTTCGGCGCGGACTATACCATCAACGCGTCGAAGGAAGACGTCGTCGAGAGAGTCAAGGAGCTGACCGACGGCAAGATGGCTAACTGTTCAATCGCGGGTATCGGGAGTCCCCCAGTCATACAGTCGGCCATCGACGTCACGGGGCACCACGGCCGAATCGTTCTGTGGGGCGGCGCACCAACCGGCACGATCATGCAGTTCGACCCCAACGACATCCACTACGCCGAGAAATATCTGATCGGCGTCGAGGGTATAGGCGTGGGGTCTAAGAGACATCCAGAGAGGAGGGCTCAGGCTGTCCAACACATAGCGAGCGGCAAGATCGATGTGAAGAAACTCATAACCAGGGTCATGCCCATGACGGACATCGTGGAAGCCTACGAGATGATAAAGAAAGGCGAAGCCATCACCATCGTCATCACCCCTTAACCCCGTACTTTTAATTAAACCATTTTTATTTCTCTTGTTAAACGAAACCAGTGTAAAACGCATCGTTTGGCGCAGCTATAAAGCTAAATACGGACTCCCCGGTAAGTAATAAAAGTCATAATCCAGGGTTTGAGGTGTAAAAAACTGAGTCGTAAGTACTTCCTTGCATGTGACATAGGCACATCCGTCACGAAGAGCGTCCTTTATGACGATGATTTTAAGGCAGTGGCCGGCGCCAGCGAAGAGAACGCCGCTTTTCACACAAAGGCGTGCTGGTTAGAAGAAGACCCCAATGAATGGTGGGCCAGCGTGAAAAGAGAAATCGACAAGGTCACCGAGGGGATCGACCCCAAGGACATCGTCGGTATAGCCACGTGTGCGCAGATGCACGCCCCCATCCTCGTCGACAGGGACGGCAACGCCCTCTACAGGTGCCTGAGCTGGCCCGACAGCAGAACCATAAAACTAGTCGAAGAGGTGGCGGAGGGCTCAGGTGTCCCTCAGCCTTACTTCACCTCGACCGCCCCGAAGATCCTCTGGATAAAGAGACATTACCCGGAGATACTCGAGAAGACGCACAAGGTGCTGCTGCCCAAGGACTATATCCGCATGAAGCTCAGCGGCACCTTCTGCACCGACCAGAACGACGCCGGGGGAACGGCGATGTACGACCGGGAGAACGATGCCTGGAACTGGAAGATAGTTGACTACATCGGCCTAGACCATGACAAGCTTCCAGAGGTCTACCCTTCAGGCGAGGTCGTGGGCGCCGTGACGGAGAAGGCGGCGAAGGAGACCGGGCTCGCGGCCGGCATACCCGTCATCGCGGGCACCGGAGACTTCGGGATAGGGAGAAGGGTCGAGCGCTCGGGGCTTGAACCGGGGAACATCCTCCTATACCTGGGCACGGGGCCCGGGGTCACGTGGGTGTCCCCCAACGAATCCCATGGCCGCAGAAACAGAAACAGCAGCTGCATCCTGGGCGTCGCCGGGACCATGCCACAGTGGTTCAAGAACACATTCTGCCAGGAAGACGTGGCCCAGGCCAAGGAGCAGGGGGTGAACATCTTCGATTATCTGGACTCGAAGGCGGAGAACATCGAACCCGGAGTGGATGGATTGATAGTTCTCCCCCACCTCATGGGCGAGCGGTCCTACGCGGGTAGGACCATCGGCGAGGAGGGGAGGCTGAACCCGTTCGCCCGCGGCGTGTTCCACGGCCTGTGCATGGGGCACACGCGGTACCACATGTTCCGGGCCATACGCGAGGGGATCACCTACCATCTGAGGCTGTGCTGGGAACACATCCAGGAAGCGAACCCGGGCTGCTCCTCGAACCTGATAGTGGCCACGGGCGGGGGGTCGAACAGCAGGCTCTGGCGGCGGATAATCGCGGACGTCTTCAACCTGCCGGTGTATCGCCTCAAGGAGCTGGAGACGAGCACCCTCGGGCTGGCGTGCCTCACGTCTGTCAGCATAGGCATGCACGGGAGCTTCGAGGAAGCCGCATCCAAGGTCGAGAACCCCATGATCGACTTGATCCAGCCCAACCCAGACAACGCCGCACGGTACACGGAGATGTACCTAAGGTACAAGCGGCTAGAGACAAGCCTCGAACCTTTCTTCCAATCACCTAAATAATCTATTAGTCGCTGAAACTAGGTTTATTAAAAGAAAAAAATTTTTATGAAATTACTTGAGGAGCTTGTAGGCTTCGTCCACCGAAGCCCCTTCGTGCACGATCTTGCAGAAGGCCTGTGTGATGGCTTTCGGGTCCTTGTGCTGGAAGACGTTCCTGCCCATGCAGGTGCCTGCTCCTCCGGCGTCGATGGCCCCTTTCACTACTTCGAGCACGTCGCAGTCGCTGTCCATCTTGGCTCCCCCCAGAATGACTATGGGGATTGGACACGTTTCGACCACCTTCTTGAAGGACTCGACGCTTCCGGTGTAGGCCGTCTTTATGAAGTCTCCTCCGTTTTCCTGTCCCAGCCGTGCCGCGTTTCTGACCTGATCGTAGATTGTGCTGCGGTTCTCGTCCTGGGGTACGACCTCAGGCATGAACACTATGCCGTAGTCCTCACAGGCGGCGGCGATGGGTTGAACCATCTCTAGGTTTGGTGACCTCAATCCACCGAAGTGGGTGTACTTCAGGCCGTCGGCTCCAGCCTTGGCAGCCTCCCTGACGAACTCCACGCGCTGCGGAGACGGGATACCCACGATGTACCCTAGGTCCCTCGGCAGATCTTTCGCGTGGGTCAGCATGTTACCATAACTCAAGAGGATAGCGTCGGCGCCACCTTCGGCTACCTTGTTCACGGTAGCGACGTAGTCCTCTAATCCTGGGGCTACACCCCTCGTGCTGTGGTCCATGGCTACGATGACGGCTTTCCCATCTTTCCGGAAGATGTGGTTCCATCTAATCTCTTTTCCTGCGTTCATTTAATATTTCATCCCGGAGGGGATACAAGAAGGAAGAAATCAAATAAACCTTGTGGTAGGCGTGTTCTGGATTGATTTATCCGTGCAATCACCATTTTTTACCTGCATTATAAGGCAAATGTAACATTTTTAACAGAAATATCTGAAAGAGAAAAAGAGCAGATCATGTGGCCTGAAGAGTTTGAAGTACTCCCTCTAGCTCCGTATGAGAGACGACTCTCGACAAGGGACTCATCGTAAACACGAACTCCCTGACACCGCGTCTAGCCAGCTGGGTCATCGTTTTCCTGTCCGGGTCAGCCAGCTTATAGACGGTGTTTCCGTGTAGGTACATGCCTATGTCCAGCAACTCGTTGTCCATGGAGTATGCCTTGGTGTAGCACGGCCTGGAACAATGGTCGAGGTCCTCCTCGCCCAGGAAACGCGCCGTATGGCATTTACGTGTTATCGCCACGGGAACCGAGTACAGGTGAACAGATACCTGGAGGTTTCTCTGGGTGAGGGGTCTGAGGTTGTTGAATATCTCGGGTATCCAGTCCATGTCGGCGCCGACGACCCCGAGGCCCTTGAAGAACTCCAGCGTCGGCTCATAGTTCAGGCTGGTCTGGTAGAATATCCGTTTTACTTTTCGCTTCGCGAAATAGCTCACCGGGTGCTCGGTTATCTCCTTCCAGGGGCACCTCGAAGGCGTGTAAACCAGCTGTCTGCCGAGATGAGGCGTGAGAGAGGGATACTCCCTCAGGACGCTCAAGGTTCCCAGGTCGTTCACCACGACGGTGGCGCCTCCCAGGTCGTCCAGTAGGCTCAGGTGCTCCCGTATCTTGTCCATGTAGCCGTCGGCGAGCCGGGGGGTCACGTAGGCGAAGTCCTTGCCCGCGTCTCTTGTGCTTGTGTACGCCGTCTCCAGGGCAGATGCGCTTGGGAGGGCGTACATGCAGAACTCCGAGCCGAAACGCATCTTCTTGCTATCGGAGGCGAGGGCCTCCCTCAGCAACGGAAGGTTCCCGGTCTGGATGGCTACGTTCATCACATGTTCACCCAGCTGAAGTGCTGCTTGGTCCACGTCTGCCACGTTAATGGTTTCTTGTACGGCGCCTGCGCGATGGGGCTGTAGTAGCATCTGTTCTGGTAGCACCATATGTCTTTCAGCTTGTAGAAGTCCGACGGTACGGGGAGGAAGTATATACCGTTCTTCAACTCCTCCAGCTGATCCCTGTACTCGTCGATGCTTCCGGAGGCGATCAGGTCCAGTAGCTCGCGGTAGACCCTGGTGGTGGCTTCCTGGTACCAGACGCTCCCCGTCCGTCCTTCTATCTTTACACCCGCTACGCCAGTATCGATGATCTCGAGTAGGTTGCACACGGAGCAGTACTCGAAGGCGTCCATCACGGGTATATCTTCGCTGACGTCTTGAGGGTCGTTTAGGTTCTGTAGGCGGAAGGGCAGCGCGCATGGGGTGGAGGTGTTGGAGGCGCGCTGTGCTTCTATGAGTTCAGGGAACTGGTGATGGTAGAGGTAACAGCTCGCGTTTATGTTCGAGCAGCCGCCGCCGTGTATCAATATCTCTATATCCATCTCTGTGCTTCCCACTATGCGTTTTATCTCGTCGAAGGTGAGATGCCTCTCAAGGACGGCTCTGCTGTATCCCTGCTCCTCCAGGAACCTCACCGCCTCGCTGTTCATGGAGACGAGATAGGTGCTGGCGATGAGGGGGACCTCCACGTTCAATTTTCTTATGTTGTGGAGGATGCCGAAATCTCCGACGATCAAGGCATCGACGCCCTGGTCTACGCAGCTGCGAACGTGGTTTCTTATGTGTTTCTCGGTCTCATGCACCATGTACGGGTGGTTTAACACCAGGTCTACCTTGGCGCCGTGGTCGTGGGCGTATTTCACCACCAGGCCCAGTTCCTCGTAGCTCGGTATTTGAGAAGACGGGCCCCTGTAGAGGACGAAGTCCTTTATGTCGGGTATCTGAACGGCGCAGTAGACCTCGTCGGCTCCCGCGTCCACCACCTTGACTCCGCCTTCGTAGGAGTTTATGGGCGCCATGATGTTTGGTATGCTCTTGTTTTCCTCGGAGTTAGGTGGACTCATTTCAAATTAGAGGGTTATCCTTCTAATATAAATCTGAGCAATCACGTCAGCCAGGCCGTTTAACTGAAGGTATATACCTTAAATCCAATCAACTACCTAAGGAACTTATCATGGACGCCGTCGATGAGACCGTTGTACCCAAGATACTGGCCCCCATAAAGGCTTACACCGGGGCAGTAAGAGTCGTGGACGCTGGCGCGGACGAGATATACTGCGGCGTCAGGACTCCCGGCCTGGAAGACTTCGAGCTCTACCGCGGCGCATCCACCGAGATACCCACGTACGACGAGTTCCATAAGGTAACGGAGTACGCGCACAGCCACGGCGTCGAGGTGTTGGTGACCATCAACCAGCCCTTCATTTTAGACTCCATGGAGAAAACGATGGTTAAACACATCCGGGAATGCGTGGAGGCCGGGGTGGACAGCTTCATCATCGGCGACTTGGGGATGCTTCAGCTGGTGAAAGAGGTCACTGAGGACGTGGGGCTCTGCGCAAGCACGTACCTTTCCGCGACCAACCGGGAGGCGGCCAGGTTCTTGGAACGCGCCGGCTTTTCCCGCGTCGTCCTCGAGAGGCAAGTGCCCCTCGAACAGATCGCCGAGATAGCGAGGGACGTTGACGTCGAGGTGGAGGCGTTCGTTCACGGCTCAGGGTGCTCCAACATAAACGTCAACTGCTATTTCTATCACTACAAGTTCCCAGCCATGGACCAGGCGTACCTCGGCGTAGACGGGATCAAGTTCCCGTGTTCTCTCCCGTACGAGGTCTATGACGGGGAGGATGAAGGGGTCTATCTTGGCACCTACCCCATACTGGATGCCTACACCTTCTGTTCACTCTGCAAGCTCCCAGCCCTCATCCAATCAGGAGTATACGGCTTGAAGATAGAAGGTAGAGGCATAAACGAGGAGTACCAGGCATCGACCACCAGGCTATACAGAGAAGCCCTCGACCTGCTACGACAAGACGATGAAGAGGGGTTCCAGCGGATGCTTGAAACCATCAAGGAGTCATTCGTCCCGTTGCCCCAGACCCTTCCCATGAACAACCTCCAGGAACTCTGCTGTGAACAGGGAAGATGCTACTACGCGCCAAAGTTCCATGCCCCCTACAAGGAGAAACTGGCCTGGCAGGCGTGGACCAAGCTCCAATGTAAACTCCTAGTGGTCCAGCCATGAAATACACAGTACACGCAGAGACGTTAACCGCGCTCAGGGAAGCCTTGGCCAGCGGGTGCACCGGCGTCCGTTTCGGCCCAGAGTTCTGCGAGTGGAAGATACCGAGTCAAGAACACCTTAGACAGGCGTACGAAGAGGCGAAGGACGCAGGGAAAGATTTCACATATGTATTGCCTATTCTCTCGAACCCGGGTATCGAGAAAATGGTTGAACAGCTCGGCTTCCTCGGAAAACTCGGTGGCGTTGAGGTAGTGGTCGGTGATCTGGGTGCCTTGAACCTGCTACGAGGTCAGGAAGGCGTAAAGCCGCGTCTTGGCAGGCCCAGAGTCTATATCCCCGCCAGGAGCCCCTGGTCACAGATAACACGGATGCCGGACCCCGGCTTCTTCACCAGACGTAGGGTTGAGAAACTATTTTACCAGACCAGTCTGAACTACGTTCGATCCCTAGAATATTTTAAGAGCCTGGGAGTCATGGGTGCGGACGTCGATTGGATTCCCAAGTGCTTCCCAAGCTATAAAAAGATAATAAGAAGCGGGTTGAAACTCGCCGTCCACTCCCACGCCATACCCGTCGCGGTGACCATGAGGTGCCACATGGCTCGTTTCCTGGGCGAGGAGGAGCCGGCGCTCTGCTCAAAACCCTGCCTCACCAAGGCCTTCATGATCAAGCAAAAAGAGTTAGAGAAGACCTTCACCCTTCATGGAAACGTCGTCTTTCGGCTCGTAGAATCCAGTCAAAGGGAAACAAAGCAGCTCACGAGAATGGGTGTCGATGAGGTGGTTATCCCAATGGGGCCCGTGTCAAACCTGTTCACCAGAAACGATCTTGACGAGGCTGTGGCTACTTTGTCGGGTGGGGTTTAACCTTCTCGACTTCTTCGTTGCTCACGGCCAAGAACCCGTGGAGAAGCTTGAACTCCACCTTATGGATCTTGCCGTCCTTGATCATGTAGGTGCTCTCGCATGGGAGCCAGCCTTTCCTACCCTGCGCCGTCAGAAACGCTATCATGAACTCGTGCTTCGCCGTCGATTCATCTACTTCAAATTTTTTTTCCTTGAAGGAAATGAAGGGGAACAACTCAAAGAACTCGCTTGCCCAGGTCAGGATGCTCTCCTTTCCTACAAAATCATAGGGTCCCCAGGAGAGCGATGCTCCATCAGAGAATAACCCCCGGATCTCATCTAAGTTTTTTAGGGTTAACGCTTGATAAAAGCCGTAAATAATCTCTTTGACTCCCTTCTCCAACATTTATACTTGACCACTCATGACTCCTTATAATCTGGGCGTTTAAATAAACTACGGAGCCAAGAGGAAAAACCGGTGAACCACCCCTCTTTCTTAGGCATATGCTTTTCCAGTTCTCGTTGCCTTTGCTTTGTTTTCTTCTTCTCCATTGCCAGTTCTTCGATTCTTTCCTGCAAACGCTTGGCGTTTATCCCGTAGTTGAAACCCAGCATCTTCACGAAATCTCCGCCCGATCTAGAGAACAGGGTCACGGCAAGGGGGTAGGACATCATGATCCCCAGTTCTCCAACGACATCACCAAACGGGGCGGTGCCTTCTAGGGCTATTATCGCTAGGTCCTCAAGATCCTGTTTGACTATGTATTGAGCCGCCTGATCTATGAGTTGCTCCTCGCGCTCAGGGGATATTTCTCCAGACATTCTCAGTGATTCAATTCCTGTACACCTTGGATCGTAATAAAGATTGATGGTTTAGTAAGTTAAAACATCCTTTTTTTAAATATATATTTACCGTGAGAAACAAACTGCACTAAAAAACAATAACTTAAAACATCAAAAACCATTGACACTTTAATGCCTTTAATGCAGAAAAACGTTATATAATCAATTATTTCATTTAGTGGGGAAATGCATGTGCATCATGCATTTGAAAAGAAAAACTGAGTGAAAAAAAAATGGCAATAGTAAGACTGGACATTCTAATTGTATTCGTCGGATCTTTCGCAACACTACTGATCTCATCCTTCGTCCTTAGAGGGGTGAAGCTACGCATGATACCCACCGTGGAGGCTTCGATCGAAGCCGTCAGGGTGGCTACTGAGAAAGGGACGCCTGTCTTGTTCGACACTGGATGGACCGGCGCCAACTTCTGGGGGAACTCAACTGGTTTGACAACTCTCTGCTTCGTACCAGCCACTCTCGAACTGCTGAAGGCCATGTCGGTCGAGGCAGGGCGCCTCGATGTCAGAATCATCACCGGCACCAGAAACCCTGTTTATGCATTGATGTCCCGTGACTTCATGGAGGCAGGATACGCCATGAGTGGGCATCCTGATAGGTTTAATCCAGACGACATCAACTTCTACCCTGATAACACCGCGCTCATCATATCAGACGTGGAGTTAGTTCACAGACACAACATCGGAGCCGCTGTGATGATCGGGGGGCACAGCCAGACCTCTAACATCGTCGTCTACGAGGCATTAGCCACGACGGGGGCGATGCTCGTCGCAGGAGAGATATGGCCCAACGACAACTCGATGGCGGCCCTCTGCGCCGACTATCTAAGCTTCGCAGAAGAAAACGTAGCCATAGGCGCGTATCTAACCGAAGACCCTGTACCAAAGGCGATCCTAGCAGGGGAAGACCTCATCAAAGGCTTCCTGATCGCGGTGGTAATACTAGGCGGCGCGCTCTTCAGCTTGGGGGTACTCTAAATGGTGGAACAAGATCAATCGATCTCTAGTCAGATCATGGCTAACCTTCCCACGGTGTTGGGCGTCATTTGCATGTTCATAATCTCTACTCTTTACTTCATGGTCCCTGGTTGGAACTTCGCCATATTCATAAGGAACTCCACCACTCTGTCTCTCCCGTGGCCAGCCGCCATAGTATCAGTGCTGCTTGTACGGAAACATATCAACAACATACTCAAGAAAGAGTCCACCCTGCCCTACGACGTCATAGTCGTTGGTTCAGCAGTGATAATAGTCCTACTTGGGCTAATCGGTGGAACCAATGAACCAACCTTCAAAACACTATACGAGAACATCAACATAATCGGGACGATGTCGATAACATCGGCGATCGCTATCAGCATATTCTCGCCGATGATACGAATATACCGCGCTAAGACACCCACAATGGCTCTGCTGATTGGGTTGAGCTGCCTGGCGTTCGCGACATACACGCCTCTCGGCCAGATGATACACCCGATCATTCCCCAAATGGGAGACTTCGTACAATCATACATCTCGGGCGCATCTGACTCTGCGTTCTGGATAAGCACGTACATCGGAGCCATCGCTCTGTTGACTCGAATGATTCTGCTAAAGGAGAAGCTGAAGCCAGGTTAGGAGGAATGAAAATGAGCAGTTTAAATCTAAGTGATAAACGCTGGATCTACATCCTGATATTCGCCATCATCACCATCTCATCGATAGCGCCCGTAGCGTTCCCCCTGCCAATAATGCAGTGGAGCAGAGACTTCTACAGCACGATTGACGAAGGCGTGGTCGTGGACTTCGCCGACCCTCCAAGAAACTTTGAGGGGGTAACCGAAGGTACACGCGTCATGATCCTTTGTAGCGGAGAGGTCGATAAGCTCTGGGGAGACATGAGTGAGGCTGTGACAGTCGTCTGGAAGGACCTCAAGTCCAGAGGGGCAAACATACTCCTTTGGACATCGAGCCCAAGCAACGAAGCCACACTAAACAAGTATCTCCTACCGCTGATGTACGGCCCACGGCCCCAGGATCACCCAGACTACGGCGTCAAGTTTGTTAACCTAGGCTACGTCGCCGGAGGAAACGGACTCCTCGAACAGTGGAAGGACTCCGTCGTGGCGATAACACCAAACGATGCCTACGGAAACAATCTTGCAGACCTACCTATGATGGAAACCTTCGATGAGCTAAAGGCCGAATGTGACCTCATGATAGGACTGGACGCCCGTGGCTTGGAGACGATATACGTGGTACGTTTCAACACACCGCTGTTGGAGATGGGAGGAACAGACTCCGCTTCATACCTGGCGCTGAGCTACACCGCAGGATACTTCAAAGGTATGCTGATGGGTCAGAGAGGCGGCGCCGAGTATGAGCTACTGTCTGGCATCCCAGGCAAGTCTTTCGCATATCTGCAGAACGCGCTGACAATAGGGATAGTAATGATCGCGCTAATGATTGTAATGAACGTCAGATGGTATCTAACCAAGGAGTCCCAAGTATCGGAGGGGGTAAGCTAAATGGCGTCACCAATTGAACCACTTATGCCCTACCTGAACACCTTCATATTCTTCGCAGCCTACACCGTGCTGTACAAGCACAACCCGGTGTATCGTATAGCGCAGAGCCTCATAGTAGGCGTAGGCGCTGGATATCTCTTCGTGTCGCAAATCAACGCCTTCAACAGGACCGTAGCCTCGCAGACCTTCGTAGACGGACAATTAAACGCATCTATGATAGCGCCCTGGATCATCGGTATAGGTTACCTGGCGATCTTCTCACAGAAGACCATCAACATCTACAGGTTCATGTCGATACTGACTTTAACGGTCGGTATGGGTGTGGCTTTACCGTATGGTCCAGCCGTGTTCTGGACAGTTACGAAGTCGTACGCAGAAAACGCGTTCAACTTCATAACCGACGGAATATCAGTGGCGTCCATAGGCGCCGTGGTGACTGCCTTGAGCTACATCTTTGGTCTCAGCTACTTCTTCTTCTCGGACTTCGCTTCGAAGCCCACGGAAGTACCTAGAAAACTAGGTCGTATAGTGCTGCTGATCTACACGGCCATGACCATCGTGACGACGGCGCTGGGCAAGGTCAACCTCGTACAGTGGAAGATGCTTGACGCTATTCAAGGTGTTCCCGCTACTTGGTGGATACCTGCGCTGATGTTCGTAGCGATGCTCGTAGACCACTTCTACCCGCTGAAAAACCTGATCTCACGAAACTAGATCCCACTCCCTTTTTATTATTCTACTTTTTGTTTTCTAGCTATACTGTGCTTCATATCTTTCTGGTTTATAGTTAGGTCAAAATCTTGTATCTACAGGGCGATGTAAGTTCTTTTAAATACAATATTAAACAATTTAATCATTATATACGATGCCAAGATTAAACTATACTTATAATTATGAATAAAACATATAATTGCTTTGTATGTTGTTACGGTTTCTAATGTTTATTTTTTCCTAGATGATTTATATTATGTTTAGTTTCTTAAAATGATTTAAAAAAACGGAGTTTAATCATTAAAACATTAAAGATATATCTATAAATAGCATATACTAGACGATGGATTTACCAAAAACAAGGAAAGCGGCTGTTAAGACCGCTGAAGGAACCTTCGAGATAAAAGAAGTGCCAATGCCAGAGATAACCCAGCCCGACTACGTCCTCGTCAAAGTACGGGGCACAGGGGTATGCGGAAGCGACCTCCACTCATGGAAAGTACCTAGACCTGAGTCTGTGGGTAGGATAACCGGCCACGAGGTGGCAGGCGACATCGTCGCCGTCGGCGATGATGTTACTAACGTGAAACCCGGCGACAGGGTGGGCGTGGACACGGTGATAGGCTGCGGGAAGTGTTACTGGTGCAGAGTCGGACAGTACCACATATGTCCACAGCGCTCCGAGATAAGAGGCAGAACCTTTGCCCAGGGCTTCTCCGAGTACGTCGTAGGGCCCTCGGACCACGTCTACCCGATACCCGACCACGTCGGGTACGGCGAGGCCGCCATCATGGACGTCTACGGCACCAGCGTGCACGCCATCAACAGGACTAACACGCACATGGGGCAGACCGTGGTCATCATCGGAGCCGGCCCCATCGGGCAAAGCCTCCTAGACCTGGTGAACGTTACCGGAGCCAACGGGATAATCATCGACATCATCGACAACACCCTAGAGTTCGCTGAGAACACCATAGGAGCATACGCGACCATCAACTCCACCAAGGTGGACCCCGTGAAGAGGGTCATGGAGCTCACAGATGGGATGGGGGCGGACAAGGTGTTCGACTGCGTGGGCGGCGGGGCTTCCCCTACGATACTGAAACAGGCCGTCGAGATGGTTCGGAGGAAGGGTCAGGTGGCTCTCATAGGGGCCATGAGGCCGGGCGCGTCGTTATCGGTGGACTGGCGTAAGCTTCACTGGGGAGAGATCGACGTGGTACCGGTGTCGGGCTTCTACCACTGGGAGAACGACCCCGAGTTCAAGATAGTAACCGATCTACTCATCAAGGGCAAGCTTCACGCCACGGAGATGATCACCCACAAGTTCCCGTTGGAGAAGATCAACGAGGCCTTCGAGACCGCCGCAGACAAGAAGAAGACCAACTCCATCAAGGTCGTAATCGAGCAATAGCTTACTCCTTTCTTTTTATTGTTTTTTCATCAAACATTGTAGCCGAGGGGCATAACTGAATGTTTTATTCCCGGTCTGTGGCTTCCTGAGGTTAAAGTCGGGAGCGCGGAAACGCTTAGAGGATGATTCACGCGTCAAGATATTGTTGTAGTCTGGCTCTTCAGCGTCTCGGGGACTCTAAAGGCGAATAGAGGTGTTCTAATGAACGCCTCCAGGACGAATGGGATTAGGAAGATGAGGGCGGGATTTACTTTGTAGAGGAACCCGCCCAAGATGGGTGCGGGTATCCGGAAGACGCTGTTTATGGTGCTGGTGATTCCCAGCCATCTTCCCCTCTGCTCTGGATGCACAAGTTCGAGGCTCCATGTCTGTAAGGAGTTGCTGCTCCTGCTGATTCCTCTAAATATCCATACGACGTACAGCCAGTAGGGGTGTCTGCCGAAGACTATTATCGGTAGCCAGAGGATGCGGGCGGGCCTGGTGATTAGGACCGCGAATCTTCTTCCCCTGGTGTCTGCGATCCTGCTTATTGGTATGGAGAGTATTATCATCGTGAGTGTTTCGACGGTGGTGAGTAGGCCGATGGTGAGGGCGTCTGCTCCCTTGACCTCGTTGGCGTATAGGAACACGAAGGGGCCCGTCATGCCCATGGTGATGGCCGCGACGCTGCTGGCGCCGATCCATGCCCTCAAGCCTTTCCCGCCTCTGAACACTTCTCGGAAATCCTGGAGGAAGGACCCGTTCCCGTCTCTGCGCTCGGGAGGGACGTCGGCCAGCTTCAGGTAGACGTAGACATAGGCGGCGATCAACCCGACGAGTCGTATGAGGTAGAGGGGTCTTATGCCCTCGACTGTTAGGCCACCGAAGTACATGACCAGCAGGGCGGCGGGGATCGGCGCCATGATGCCCATAAACTGGGTGATCATCTGGCGGATACCGAAGCCCTGCGCCCTGTCCACATCTCTGAGGCTCTTGGAGATCATGATGTTCTGGCTTCTCATCATCAGAGCCTGTGTGAAGGGTTCAAGCATCATGGCGATCAGTATCCAGGTCCAGTCCTTGGCGAAGGCGTAGAGGGCGATCATGATCACCTGGATCGCCATGCCGATGCCCGTCACCCACTTCAGGTTATATCTGTCCGAGATCCAGCCCGAGGGTAAGGAGATGAACATGTTGATGGCGCTGCTCAGGCTTCCCAGGAAGCCCAGTGTAACCTCGTCCGCCCCCAGGCCCGTGATGTATATGGAGTTGTAGCTGCTCGTAAGGTTCATGAAGAAGTTGGCTGCCGCGCTCCTCATCAAAAGTATTCGATAATTGTGGCTCTGCCTCTTGAGGAAGCCACGGAAGCCTTCGACAACCATAGCCCCCCCTAATGCCTCAGGTCTTAAAAATGAAACCCATCGCTGAGCGTTTACTGCCTGCCTCTCTGAAGCCTCAGCCCCACGTACTCGCCCTTCGACGCCCGTGCCAGCTCCTTCAGGAACTGGGTGGGCCTCAGCCTGAGCCTGTTTCCCTCCTCCCTGGGGCGCTCCTCCTCCTCCAGGCTTGAGTGCTTGGTGTTGAAGACGTGTACCTTTATCTCCTCCTTGGCCAAGAGGCGCGCCACGTCGAAGGCGTCTGCCTGGGCCTCGCTGGAGTATCTTCGCCTGGTGAGGGGGGACAGGGGGGTGTCCAGCGGGACGTTGACTATCCCGTCGGAGACGATGTACAGGTGAGGGACGGCGTCCCTGTTCCTCAGCTTCTCCTGCTTCAGCGTCTTCCAGGCCTGGAACATGCCCGCGGCGAGGGGCGTGAAGTCGCTGGCGCCCACGGTCCTCAGCTTCTTGACCACCAGGTCCAGGTTCCTCGTGGGGTGTTGGAGGGTGTACGCCTTCTTTCCCTTGAAGACCACCAAGCCTACCCTGTCCCGGCGGCGGTAGACCTCGCTGTGTAGGCTGTAGATGGTCTCCACTATGTTGTCCACGGACTCGATCATGGAGAGGCTCATGTCCACCAGGAGGACTATGGAGTATGGCGCGGAGTACTCCCTGACCTTCTCCCTGATGTCCTCAGGCTTGATCACCAGCCCCCTGCCGCGTCGCGGCCTCTCGTACTGCTTCATGGAGGCGGCCTTTATGGTGGGCACTATGGCGACGTCCCTGGGCTTGCCCTGGGGGACATGGTACCACGCGTACCTCCCCTTGGAGGACGAGGAGACGGACTGAGCCCTTCTCCCCCCTGAGCCCCCCCGGCCCTTAACCCGTGCTCCTGTGCGCCTCCTCGTGACGGCCCTCCTGTACATCGACTCCAGGGAGCCGAGTATCTTGGGCCCATACTTCAGCCCGGAGGCGTCCTCACCCACGTATCTCACCGTTCCTTGGAGACCTTCGCCCGATGCCGTCAGCTGGGACGGCGAGGTCTCGGTGAGTCTGCCGGAGGCGTTCAGCTTGAGGTCCTGGTCCATGAGCCCAAGGATCACCTCCTCTCGCCTGCGTCTCCTGTTTAACCCCCAGTCAACCACGAGAATGAACAACAACGCGAGGAGCGCCTCCAAGGCGAACAACGTCGGCGTGAGAGACGCGACAACCACATTTGACCTTACCCAGTCGAGCGAGTACGCCGTGGATAAGTAGACCACGGTGAACGACAACGCCCTGAGAGCCTTTTGGGCGAGGGACCGCCTCAGGAGGCCCTCCACCAGCCTCGCGGGAAGGGTGATGATGCGGGCTATCTGCGGCAGATCGACGTTGAGTCTCTGATACCTCTCCGCCCACTTCAGGGCCCTTCTGATCTCGCTCCTCTCCGGCGGAGGCGTCAGACCCGATCTGCGGGTCCTGTGCCCCAGGGTCAGCTCCAGCGCGGCGGTGACGTCCCCGCGTTCCACCTCGTCCCTTCTGTGGAAGGCGGCCAGCGCCTTCGCGGCCTTGACGGTCACCACGTCGGGCCTGAAGCCGTCCACCCTGAGCCTGTTGCACGTGTCGGCCACCAGCGGGTACACCTCGTCTGGGACGTGGACTTGGGGCAGCAGCGTCCTGGCGTCCACGATCCTTCTCCGGAGTTCCTCTAGGCTCTCCCGGTGCCTCTCGATGAAGCCGTAGGGGTCGTCGGCGTACATCTCGTTACTTTTCAACGCCTGGGCCCGGGAGGCGGAGTCCTGGAGGCTGTGGGTCTCGGCGAATACGCTGAACCTATCCAGTATCTGGGGCCTGAGATCGCCCTCCTCGGGGTTCATGGTGCCCACGAGGATGAACCTCGAGGGGTGCTGCACCGATACGCCCTCCCTTTCCACGATGTTCCACCCCGACGCGGCGGCGTCCAGTATGCTGTCGGTGATGTGGTCTGGGAGCAGGTTCACCTCGTCGATGTAGAGGATGCTCTGGTTGGCCTCGGCGAGGAGCCCCTTGTCCAGCGCCTTGGCCCCCATGGTCACGGCCTTGTCCAGGTCTATGCTGCCCACCAGCATGTCCTCGGTGACGCTGAGGGGGACATGCACCAACCTCATGGGGGTCGTCTCGACGGGCGGCGGCCCGCCGTCGAAGAACCTGGTCTTACAGGAGGCGCACATGTTCGTCGGGTCCCTGGGGCTGCAGTGATAGGGGCAGCCTTGGACCTGCTCCACGTCCGGAAGCACCCTTGAGAAGGAGTTGACCAGCAGCGACTTCCCCGTCCCCTTTGGGCCGGAGACGAGGGCGCCCCCCATGGTGGGGTCTATGGCGTTGATTATGAGCACCGTCTTTGCCTCCTCCTGGCCCACGACGGCGGTGAAGGGGTAGAAGGGTCTCTGCTGCCTCAGCTGGATGCTTTCAACCATGTCTCTCTACGTGCCTCTCTCCCGCTGGAGCCCCTGGAACACCTTCCTGAAGGTGTCCCTCACCTCGGCGGGCTTGGCGGGCTCCTCGAACCCGAACCCCCTGGTCCTGTAGCCCACCGCCATGACGGCCACCCTCTGCACGTCCCCGGGGGACACACGCCTCCTGCCGTCGAGGGCGGCGAGGGCCTTGGCCGCGCGTACCGTGGATATGTCCGGTCTGTGGCCGTCAACGTGGAGACTTATGCAAGCGGAGGCGATGGCCGTCATGTACTCGTCGGGGACCTCGACGTCCCGGAGGATGGCCCGGGCCTCTATTATCTGGTCCCTGAGACTGTTCTGATCTTCTCTGAACCTCTCGGAGAAGCCCACGGGATCATCGCCGAACTCCAGGTTCCTCTTGATGATCTCCACCCTCTGGGCCGTGTCATAGATGCTCTCCACCGTGATGTGCAGCGCGAACCTGTCTGCGAGCTGGGGCCTGAGCTCGCCCTCCTCGGGGTTCATGGTGCCCACGAGGATGAACCTCGAGGGGTGCTGCACCGATACGCCCTCCCTTTCCACGATGTTCCACCCCGACGCGGCGGCGTCCAGTATGCTGTCGGTGATGTGGTCTGGGAGCAGGTTCACCTCGTCGATGTAGAGGATGCTCTGGTTGGCCTCGGCGAGGAGCCCCTTGTCCAGCGCCTTGGCCCCCATGGTCACGGCCTTGTCCAGGTCTATGCTGCCCACCAGCATGTCCTCGGTGACGCTGAGGGGGACATGCACCAACCTCATGGGGGTCGTCTCGACGGGCGGCGGCCCGCCGTCGAAGAACCTGGTCTTACAGGAGGCGCACATGTTCGTCGGGTCCCTGGGGCTGCAGTGATAGGGGCAGCCTTGGACCTGCTCCACGTCCGGAAGCACCCTTGAGAAGGAGTTGACCAGCAGCGACTTCCCCGTCCCCTTTGGGCCGGAGACGAGGGCGCCCCCCATGGTGGGGTCTATGGCGTTGATTATGAGCACCGTCTTTGCCTCCTCCTGGCCCACGACGGCGGTGAAGGGGTAGAAGGGTCTCTGCTGCCTCAGCTGGATGCTTTCAACCATGTCTCTCTACGTGCCTCTCTCCCGCTGGAGCCCCTGGAACACCTTCCTGAAGGTGTCCCTCACCTCGGCGGGCTTGGCGGGCTCCTCGAACCCGAACCCCCTGGTCCTGTAGCCCACCGCCATGACGGCCACCCTCTGCACGTCCCCGGGGGACACACGCCTCCTGCCGTCGAGGGCGGCGAGGGCCTTGGCCGCGCGTACCGTGGATATGTCCGGTCTGTGGCCGTCAACGTGGAGACTTATGCAAGCGGAGGCGATGGCCGTCATGTACTCGTCGGGGACCTCGACGTCCCGGAGGATGGCCCGGGCCTCTATTATCTGGTCCCTGAGACTGTTCTGATCTTCTCTGAACCTCTCGGAGAAGCCCACGGGATCATCGCCGAACTCCAGGTTCCTCTTGATGATCTCCACCCTCTGGGCCGTGTCATAGATGCTCTCCACCGTGATGTGCAGCGCGAACCTGTCTGCGAGCTGGGGCCTGAGCTCGCCCTCCTCGGGGTTCATGGTGCCAACGAGGATGAACCGGGCTGGATGTGACACCGAGACCCCCTCCCGCTCCACGGTGTTCCACCCAGACGCCGCGGCGTCCAATATGCTATCCGTGATATGGTCGGGGAGCAGGTTCACCTCGTCGATGTAGAGGATGCTCTGGTTTGCCTCGGCTAGGAGCCCCGGCTGCAGCGCCTTCACGCCCTCGCCTATGGCCTTCTCTATGTCCAGGCTACCCACCACCCTGTCCTCCGTCGAGCCAATGGGGAGGGACACTATCCTCATCTCCCTCTCCTCGGCCTCAAGCTCCCCGCCGCCCCGGTGCCTCCCGAGGCACTCGGCGCACATGTTGGTGGGGTCGAAGGGGCTGCAGTTGAAGGGGCAGCCTTTCACCACGTAGATGGGTGGCAATATGTCCGCGAGGGCCCTGACGGAGCTGCTCTTCCCAGTCCCCTTCTGGCCCCTTATGAGGAGCCCCCCGATCATGGGGTTCACCGCGTTGAGGAGCAGGGCTAGCTTCAGCTCCTCCTGCCCTACGAGGGCCGAGAAAGGGTAAACGACTCTGGTTGACAACGATGCAATACCTATGGACGGCGGTCCGGGAAAAACCTGTTGATCGGGCGCGCCTAGAAGGTGAGGCCCCCGAACCGTCTCCTGGTCTCCCGTAGGTGCCCGAAGACACGGTCCACCGCCTCCAGGTACTGCTCCGAGGCGTGCACCGCCGCCAGCTCTTCGGCCCTCACCCAGGGGCCGCCCGAGACCCTCAGCGACTCTCCCCACCGGTCGCTGAAGACGTTGAACGCCGCTTTCACGTCGCCCAGCCGGGCCGCCAGCGTCCTGACGCCGTCCATCAGCTCCTCGTCCCCGTTGAGGAGCCCGACCAGGAACTGATGAGGGCCGCCTCCCCAGACCTCCCCGGGGCCGGGGGGAGCCCCGTCGGCGCCCAAAGAGTAGGTGGGCTGGCTGTCTTGCTCACGGGGCACCACCCATGCATAGTCTTTTATCCTCTTCCTGAGGAGCCCCTCCCTGATGGCACGCAGGCTGGTTATCCTCCTCCCCGGCCGTATCCCCTGGATGTCCCCCCGGACCGCGTAGTCTATCCTGCAGAGGAGCGGCTCCAGCGCGTCGCCTCCGGCCAGGAGCATGGTGGAGTCGATGTTCACCCCTGCCTCGAGGTTGAGGCTGAACTTGGTCTCCGGGTCCGACGCTCTGCCTCTGGCCAGGAGCAGGGCCGAGTCTATGTTTCCCCCCTCGTCGAGGTCCATGCAGGCTAGGCCCCCGAGGAGCTCCCTGACGCTGCCCCTGGGGACCGCCCTGGGCTTCAACCCGCGTGACCCGAGGAGCCGCATGGTCGCCTCTCTCAGCTCGTTTAGTGGCCCCGATTCCATCGTGATGCATGTGATGGTTGGCTGGGAAGGGTTTACGTTTTTCTATATGTGCGTGGGTGGCGGCGCCGGCGTTCACATGTTGGGCAAGAGATGGGGTGGGATAAACACTACACGTTATACGGCCTGGGCTAAACCGGGACAAATCCTAAAAATCGAAGAAATATGCGAGGAAGAACACTGTCTACTGTTTAACGGCTTTCTTGAGGGCCTCTATCGCGGGCATGGGCTTCCCCGAGAGGAACGTGATCAGCGAGCCGCCGCCCAGGCTGACGTGGGTGAACATGGTTTTGTCGACGCCGTACTTCTCCATGGCGTTGAGGGTGTGCCCGCCTCCGATGAGCGATATGGCGTGGGACTCGCCCACCGCCTCTAGTATCTTCTTGGTCCCTAACCCGAATCGGTCGTCCTCGTATTTCCCGAGGGGCCCCTTGACGCCGATGGTGATGGACTCCTTTATGATCTTGCTGTACTTCTCAATGGTCTTGCTGCCGATGTCTAGGGCGTCGTACGGGGTGGGCAGCTCCTCCAAGGTGATCTCCTTCCTCTCGCCGTCCAGGTCTACCGCGAGATCGACGGGCGTCTCGATCTTGTCACCGTATTTGCTGATGAGCTCCTCAGCCTGGGGCAGAAACTCGTCCCAGCCCTTCTTCCTTATGAACTCCCCGGGGGCGCCCAGGTCGATGCCCTTCGCCATGAGGAACAGCTGGCCCACGATGCCGCCAGTCAGCACCTTCTCCACGGTGCCGTCCCTCAGCACGTGGCTCGCCACGTCCAGGGGCTCGTTTGGCTTGGCGCCGCCTAAGATGAAGGTGTCGTACTTCGACATCTTCATGGTGGCGAATATGCCCTCCAGGGGCCCCACCTCGCCGGCCAGGTTTCTCCCCGCGCATGAGAGGATGAGGGGCGTGAAGCCCACCACGGATGCTTGGGACCTGTGGGCGACGGAGAACGCGTCGTTCACATAGACGTCGGCGAGGGGCGCCAGGTTCCGCGCTATCTGGCTCTTGGCGTGCTCCTCCGGGGTCTTGTTGATGGTCTCGTCTTCGAGGAACCTCACGTTGTCCAGGAGCAGTATCTGGCCCGGACGCAGGGCCTTTATCTCTTTCTTCGCTTTCTCGCCGATGATGTCGTCAACGAATTTGATCTCTTTGCCCACGTGCTTCTCTAGGAGCTTGGCGTGCTGGTCCAGGTGTATGAAGTCGGGGTCGCCCGCCCTGCCCTGGTGGGCCAGCACAACGAGCTTGGCGCCCTTGTCGGATAGCTCCCTCACGGTCTTGGCGTGGTCCCTGAGCCTGTCCGAGTCGCTTATCTTCCCCGTCTCCGCGTCGTAGGGGACGTTGACGTCTATCCTGAGGAGGACGGTCCGGTCTTTGACGTCCACGTCGTCTAGGGTCAGGTACTCTGGCATGGGGGTCCCTTACTCGGCGAGGTATTTAAAGAGGTCAACCAGCCTGGTGGAGTATCCCCACTCGTTGTCGTACCAGCCGAAGACCTTGACCATCTGGCTCTTGTCGCCGAGCACCATGGTGCTGAGGCCGTCGAGGATGCATGAGTGGGGGTTGTCCACGACGTCGCGTGAGACCAGCTCGTCCTCGGTGTACTGCAGTATGCCTTTGAGCTCCTTCTGGGCCGCCTCCTTGTACGCGGCGTTGACCTGGTCCCTGGTTACCTCCTTCTCAAGCTCCACGGACAGGTCCGTGATGGAGCCGCATGGGACGGGGACGCGCATGGCTACGCCGTTGAGCTTCCCGTTGAGTTCGGGCAGGACCTCGCCTATCGCCAGGGCGGCGCCCGTCGACGTGGGTATTATGGAGACGTTGGCCGCTCTACCGCGTCGCCAGTCCTTGTGGGGCAGGTCCAGCAGCTGCTGGTCGTTGGTGTAGGCGTGGATGGTGGTCATGAAGCCCCTCTTGAGCCCGAACTTGTCGTTGAGGATCTTGACCATGGGGGAGAGGCAGTTGGTGGTGCACGACGCCATGGAGATTATGTTGTGTTTCTCCTTGTCGTACATCTCTTCGTTGGCGCCGAGGACGATGGTCACGTCCGGGTTCTTGGCCGGGGCGGATATCACCACCTTCTTGGCCCCCGCCTTGAGGTGTTTCGCGGCGCCTTCCCTGTCTCTGAACCTACCGGTGGACTCTAGGACCATCTCGACTCCCAGGTCCTTCCACGGCAGCTTCTCCGGGTCTGGTTCGGATAGTACCTTTAGTTCCTTCCCGTCTACGGCTATGGAGCCGTCCTTCGCCTCGACGTTGCAGTCTAGGACGCCGTGGACGGAGTCGTACTTGAGGAGGTAAGCCAGGTTCTTTGTGTCCGTCAGGTCGTTGACGGCGACGACCTCAAACTTTTCGTTGAACTCGCTGTCTTTCAGTGCGGATCTGAAGAATATTCTGCCTATTCTTCCGAAGCCGTTTATGCCTATTTTTATGGACATGAATACTTCATGTAAATGCGTGATCTTGTATAAAGGTTTATTTGCGTCAACTTTGTTGATCTTTTTTTACTACCATTAAAAAGTATATTATAGGTAATTACTATCTGATGCAAAATGTTGGGGATGTTTCTGTATGGAGGATTTACGGGGCAGTGGGGTGTTCCCGAGTGTCTTCATTTGCTTCGAGGTTCCCTCTGGCTGTCTTGGGCGCGTGGGGCCTTGTTCATAAAAATGGTGGGTTAGCTACTGATGTGTTTTATGAACGTCTTGACCAGCCTCACGGTGTTCTCGATGTCCTCGACGGTGGTGACACCGGTTGGGCCGTGGATGTAGCGGTATGGGTTGGCGACGGTTCCGCTGCATACGGGGCAGATTGTCTCTTCTTGCAGGACCATCCTTTTCTTCATTTAATCTCTTCCGTCATCACCAAAGAAGGATATGGGTATTTTACCCATATCGTGTGCCGATCTTCTGTGCAGCAACTTATAGAGGTTACTGAAAATATGTTCTGTTGCCTGACTTGATGTTGTTGGCTCTATTTCCTAGCATTCTCTCCCATCTCATCCAGACGGGTTAAGGTTCATGAACGGGTTATACGGAGACGTCTTCAGCATCATCTCCCTGACCCTGTTCCTGGTCTCCGGCGTCGTCAACCCCTTCTCCATGACCTCCTCCGGGGGCCTCGGTTCCTCCGCGACGAGTTCCTCCGTACTTTGATCCCAGCTTCGATACCCTTCTCATCTAGATATGCGAAAATGGCACAGGCGTCATATCCGCCGTCGATGAGGACTCCTTCTACTCTGCAGTGGATCTCGGCCTGCATCACCAAAGGCACCAGCATCCGGCCGTCTCCTGTCCTCTCGTCCGTTACCTCTAAGGAGACGATCTGCCTTGTCGCGACGTCGACGGCTATGGTCACAGGCGTCTCCGGGTCTATGTGGGGCTCCAAGCAGATGTCGAGGGCGTTGACTCTTCGGCAGGTGGATGTGCAGTCGGTTAAAGTGAGCCTTGGCTCCCATCGGGATAGAGCGTGGGTGAAGCCCTCGAGATGCTTGTAGGGTAGCCTGAAGAGGGCTCGGATGAGGCCCTGAAAGGTGATGAGGCTCTAAGGGTACCTGTAGCTGCCTCCCCCCTTGCCCGGTTCATCTCTTGGAGTTCCTGTCCCCCGGTGTGGAGGAGGCTCAGGTCGAGGAAGATTTCTCCTCGCTTAACAAGCGCCTCGTTGTAGGTGGGCAAATCCGTGGTCAACGGGCATCTAAAGCATGTTTAGTTAAAACTTAATAGATCTTTCTATCAAACCTGTCTAAAACACTGGTCACGCAACAACACACGTAATTGGGAAAGTTTTATAATATACGTTTTTATTTAAAAAGTAAAATGCCACGTTTTGATCAGATAAACACAGAAGAAATAACTGTAGATGAAGGAGTAAGGCAGTCCATCGACGAGAAAGCACTAGATGAACTCGTAGCTTCGATAAAAGAGCACGGTATCCTCCAACCCATCATAGTTGAAAAAACTGAAGAGAAACAGTACAAGCTTCATATAGGAAGTAGAAGGACGGCAGCCGCGCGAATATTAGGGCTTGAGAAGGTTCCCGCGTTAATCCTCAACGACCCGCTTGAATCAAAAAAGGCTCTCGAACTTATGATAGTGGAGAATCTTCAGAGAGAGGATCTGGATCCGATAGACGAGGCAGAGGCCTACGATAATCTGAGGGGTATGGGCGTCAAGGTCTCCGAGATAGCCCGTAGGGTGGGCAAGGCGAGGACCTACGTCTCGCACCAGATGAGGCTTCTGAAGCTCCATCCCAAAATCAGGGAAGCCGTGAGGCAAAACGCATTACACAGGGAGCACGCTTTAGCCCTGCTACGGCTGAAGCCGGGGCAGCAGCTGGAGCTGGCTGAGGAGGTCATGGAGAAGGGGCTCACGACGCCGGAGACCAGGAACAGGGTCAGGGAGCTCTTGGGCAAGGAGTTGAAGTGGCGTCTCGTGCCCATACGAATAGAGCCGGCTGTCTACGAAAAGTTAGAGTCCATAGCGCCTGACGGAGACGTAGAGAAACTATTGAAGAAGGCAATAGATGAACTGGCCTCAGAGATGAATTCTAATACTAACGAATCATTTGTTTAAGTAAATACTTAAATAATATCGTCCGAGAAACCCATTATTTCAAGTTAAAAATAGTATTAAAATTTAAAGCCTATACACCAGTTATGCTTTACATATTAAAGAAAATTATTCTGAGAAATTTATTAGAATAGTATTGAAATTTTTTAGTCTCGAATCCTCTCTTTACCCTTATTTAGGATATGAGCTAAAACCGGATTTTCCATGTGTACTAGCACTATCTACATATATACCTATATTTAGCTAAAAAAGTGAACGGAAATATCTTGCTTAGGAGTTTAATGTAGGTCTAGTGTGAAAAAGAGTAACGTTATGGGGAAGAAAAAGCCTTATTTTAGTTTTGGGATGGAGTATAAGTTCATGGTCGGCCGTTGGTAGCGTATCTAAAGATGCTTTGTTATGCTGGGCTATGTAGTGGGTGAACTACGTTAACTCGCCTTACGTCAAGCATCTACTTGATACTTGTAAAAACCCCGCCAGAAGACATATTATTTAATTTTAATTTATATTAAAATATATATAGTATTACCCTCAAATTAATATATATTAGACGGTTATATCGAATAGTGATTAATTATATATAAATTTCTATTAAAAAAACTTAAACAACTCAAAAAAGCAAAAGAATGGTACGAAAAACATGAGGATTTTTCTAGAATGGAAATTATGGTTGACAAAAATGTCTACGACAAAGCTACACATTTGGCAAATAATCTTAATACAAACGTTAACGGGATAATTGCCTTAGCCGCTTATAACATCATAAAAAAGGAGACTCGCCCATTTATGCGCGTTGTAGATCACAAACATGATATAAACAAACATCTTCAACATTAGGGCGTCTATGGAGGTCTGCCCCAAGGAAGCTACAAAGGCACATCTTTAAAGTGGCTCAAGGATCGGCAACCTCCCCAACCTTAAGAACGTTAACACCGAATGAATGAGGGTGTGATAACACACGGACACGCCTTTTAATGGCTTTCCCTTTTAAAAAGGTATTAACACAGTTCCTTCCCTATTTTAACAAAGCTAAGAGGCTCTAAAGGTGGGTGAGAGTGGAACCAGCGTCTACATGAACAGGAAGATCCTATCCTGAATAGACGAGGAGATCAAAGAGAGTGTCTGAAGGAACAGGAGCCACGCATTCGAGTACGCCGTAGCTCAACTCATGAAACCTGACGGACACCAAAGGCGCGGCTATTAGAGCTTAATAGTTTCTGATATAAAACATATAAATCTCAAACATTGATGTTTTAACGATAGATATGTTTAGGTTCGAGAACCTAGGAATAGAAACGATAGACGTGGAAGGCGAGGTCAGGAAGACCATGGAGAAGGAGCCCCTAGACGAGCTCGTCTCCTCCGTCGTCATACATGGGATCCTCTAGGCCATAGTGGTCGAACAGAGCGAGGAGGAAAGGTACAGCCTCAAGTATGGAAGAGTCGGTTCGCAGCATCGAAACTCGTTGGCCTGGATAATGTTCCCACGATGATCCTCGACAGCCTCCTCAGTCCTGAGAAATCCCTCGCCATAAGGCTCGTGTAGAACATCCGCAGGGAGAACCTCGACCTCATAGACGAAGCTTAGGGCTACGCCGCCCTCAGGGAGATGGGCGTCAAGGTATCCGATATAGCAAGGATGGTCGGTGAGGAGAGAACCTACGTCTCGCACCAGATGAGGCTTCTGAAGTTCCATTCAAAGGTAAGATCCTCCGTGAGGCAAAACACATTACTCAGGGAGCACGCTCTAGCCCTGCTACGGCTGAAGCCGGGGCAGCAGCTGGAGCTGGCTGAGGAGGTCATGGGGGAAGGGCTCACGACACCGGAGACCAGAAAAAAGGTCAGGAAGCTCCTAGGGAGGTAGCTGAAGTGGAGACTCGTACCCATACGAGTAGAACCCCCCCATCTACCGATAGACTAGCCCAGATAGCACCTGACGGAGACATAGCCCAGCTACTTAAGAAGCAGTGGAGAAACTACTACAAGGAACTCCGCAATAATATCTTATTTTTCTCCAAAAAACACTTCGGCTAGGCGGGATCCTGCTCCAAAGTTACCAACGCCCTTGCTCTAGGACCGGTAACACCCTCCCGTTTTCAAACTAGTGTACATGAGATAAATATAACCTAAAAATGGTTATCTACCCCATTAACCACCAATTTTTTCCCCCAAAGTATTTTAACTCCATAACAGAGACTGAATCAGATGAAACCGGGATGATGACTCATATCAGAAAAACTGATCCTGAAATTCATGATTTAATCCTTAAGGAACTCAACAGAATAGAGAACGGCGTTGAGCTTATACCCTCTGAAAACTTCGTTTCCAGAGCAGTTCTGCAAGCGATGGGCTCTGTTTTCACCAACAAATACTCTGAAGGATATCCCAAGAGAAGGTATTATGGTGGACAGGAGTTTGTGGATGCCATCGAAAAAATTGCTATCGATAGGGCTAAAAAACTATTCGGAGCCGAGCATGTTAACGTACAGCCCTACTCAGGTTCTCCGGCTAACCAAGCAGTCTTCTTCGCTCTCTTAAATCTGGGTGATAAATTCATGGGGCTGGATATGAGTTGCGGTGGACACCTGACACATGGAAGTCCAGTCAATTTCTCAGGCATTCAATACAAGGCCATCTCCTACCCTGTTGATAAAGACACAGAGTTGATCGACATGGATATGGTCCGAAAGATGGCCATACAAGAAAGGCCAAAGATGATCATTTCCAGCCTGACAGCATATCCCAGAAAGTTAAATTTTAAAGAGTTCCAAGAAATCTGTGAAGAGGTAGACGCGTATCATCTTTCTGACATAAGCCACATTGCGGGCTTGATAGTCGGAGGGGTTCATGACTCGCCCTTTCCTTTCACAGATGTCGTTACAACAACTTCTCATAAGACGCTTAGAGGACCCAGAGGCGCCATCATAATGTGCAAGAAAGAAGACAGGCTTCATGATAAATATCATAGCCACACCGAGAAGAATCTTGCAAGACTTATAGACAGCGCTGTGTTCCCCGGTCTTCAAGGAGGCCCCCATGATCATACGACGGCGGCGAAAGCGGTTGCCTTTGAGGAAGCCATGAAACCCGAATTTAAGGACTACGCCCGTCAGATCGTGAAAAACGCGAAAGCCATGGCTGATGAACTGATGGCCCAAGGGGTGAAGCTGGTGACTAATGGGACTGATAACCATTTGATGCTCATAGATCTGAGGCCTAAAGGACTCGGGGGGAAGGGAAAGCAGCTTCAGAACGCCATGGATAAAGCCAACATTACGTTAAACAAGAACTCCGTGCCCTTCCAGGAGGCGAGTCCCTTCAACCCATCGGGACTGAGACTGGGAACTCCAGCCGTTACTACGCGTGGCATGAAAGAAGATGAGATGAAGTTCATCGCTCAATGCATAGCTAAAGTCATTGATGACTATAAGGATAAGCTTCTCCTGGAAAGAATTAGGAAGGAAATAATTGAGATGGTCAGAGATTTCCCCATATACCCCGGCTTCACAATACTAGAGTGATTAAACATACTTAATTATTTATATTATAAATTTTATTTATAAATTAAGTGACTCCTCGTCATCTTTCAAGCCTTACATTTAACCACTTCGATTCCTTCCCACTTATATTGACGTTCTAAAAGCAAGAAAATGCAAAAACTCAAATAATAAATGATCACAACCTTTCTTCGGATAAAAATGTCTATACTAATAACTGGAAGAGCAATTGGTCTATTAATTCTGATTCTAATCACGGCAGCAATTCTGTACTATATGCAGCAATCTTACTCAGGAAAGATGCCAAAACTCAGACGATTTCAAGCCATCGACGCCATCGATGAGATCATAGGTAGGTGCGTCGAGATGGGCGCCCCGGCCTGGTACCTCATGGACACCGTCAACATGACGACACCGAGCGTGCTGGCTCCGACGGTCGCGGCCTTTCAGATCCTCGCTTATACTGCGAGTGTGGCCGCCCGGCTTGGGGCCAAGTTCTTTGTACCTGTGACTCAGGGTCTGGCTTACTCTATCGCCAATGACATCGTAGAGGAGGCATACAAGGCTGAGGGGAAGATCGAGGACTTTGATCCCCTCGGCACAGTCATGTACCTCCCCGACGGCGCCGACAGGATGTATATCATCAACAACATGTGGAGCCAGAGGGTTGCCGGGGTCTTCTTCCTCGGCAGCTGGTATCACAAGGCCGTAATATTCACAGAGAACGCTGCCAGAGTGGGAGCCCTTACTCTCGGCGGCACCGACACAACCCATAACATCCCATTCCTAGTCGCCATTTGTGACTACAGCATCATAGGTGAGGAACTCTACGCACTGGGCGCTTACGTCTCAGAGGATCCTACGCAAACTGCTTCCCTCGCTGGCCAAGACATCGGTAAATACATTGCCCTTGTCTTAGTCCTGCTGGGGTCGATTCTGGCGACCGTTGGCATCGACATCACGGGGATATTCGCATGGTAGGTGAGATGAATGAGTGACAGAACATATAAGATTCAACTCCCGATTTATCTGACTGCCATCTTTGGTATTCTAATGATCGTGGAGCACTTCTTCCCGATGCCAGAAGCTGTTACCAACTTAAACATTACTCTTAGATCCTTCGTGACGGTCATCACAGCCGCCGCGTTGATGCTAGGAGTTATCATCCTCACAATATCCCACGCTAGAATGATATCGCAAAAGAAGAGCGAATGGTACTACAGCATATTCTACGTAATCTCGCTAGTGATCACCACTGGCTTTGGCCTTATAAGTGTCAGAAACGAGAGCTTCCTATGGATCTACAATAACATGACGTCACCCATAGGAGCCGCTCTCTACTCGCTTACGGCTTTCTACATCACATCCGCGGCTTACAGAGTCTTCAGGGCTCGTAACTGGAGCGCAGCAGTACTGCTGTTTTGTGGATTCGTCGTGCTGATGATGCTGATACCCATCGGCGCCATAATCTTCCCACCTGTGGTTCCCATAGGTGAGTGGCTAAGATCCTTCCCAAGCTCTGCGGGCTTTAGGGGGATGATCATGGGCACATCGCTGGGCATCATGGGTCTATCTGTCAGGGTTTTCACAGGCAGGCAGAAGGAGCACCTAGGCATCCGAGAGGAGAAAGCAGGAGTGGAATGACATGAGTATAGTAGATAAGTTACTGGAAATCGACCAGAGGATCATCTACGCTCTATTATTCATCGCGTTGGCCTTCCCCATATTGAACCCCGTCATACTTCCGATGTCGATTCAGAGCTACTCTCAGCAGGCTTTCGATTTCTCCGATAACATACCAGAGGGATCTATCGTCCTCTTCGAAGGAGGACTAACAGCCGCCACCTACCCCCAGGGTGGACCTGGGATGGTGGTTCAGACCTATCATATGCTAACTAAAGGCGTTAAGGTCATATTCTTTAGCATCGGCACAGAGCAGACTGTCTGGACGATGACAGCCATCGATACGGCTTTAGCTAAACTTCCTGCTGGTACGCCCGCCGAAAACGGTGTAAACTGGGTTCACTTGGGATACATCGCAGGAGGGGAAGCTGGAGTAGGCTCGCTTGTCAACGATATCCGTGCCACGGTTCAAGCGGACTATTTCAACACACCCATCGATGACATCCCATTGTTGGAGGGTGTCAACGACGCAACTTCGTTATCCGCCGTCCTTTGGTGGGGTGGATCCGAAGCCAGCATAGGGTATGGTGTACGCCAAGTCTCGGTGCCTTTCGACGTTCCCATGACCGGTATGTGCACAACAAACGAGGTTCCCAACTTCAGCCCCTACATCAGCGCAGGTCAGCTACAAGGATTGTTCGGCGGGGTTAGAGGATCCGCGGAGTACGAATATCTCCTCGGCTTACCTGGACCCGCCCTAGGGCAAGCCATGGCAACTAACTTTGGAGGACTACTCTGGATGATAATGGTGATTCTTGGAAACGTACTGTACTTCATAAAGAAGATGGGAGGCGAGGCTTGATGGACGCAGAGATATTAGGATTGATCGCAGGATCTCTTGTCTCTCTCGGAGCCTATTCTGTACTGATCGGTGACAACCCGATCTCTAGAATCACAGAGAACATCTACATGGGAATACTCGGTGGCTACTTTTTCGCGCAGAACTGGGACTTCATAAGTAAGAACGCCCTCGGCAAGGTGGCTAATGGAGAATATGTCTACATAATCGCCATAATCCTCTCCCTGATGTTGCTTGGCCGTCTAAAACCTGAGTATCTGTGGATCTCACGATACCCCGTCGTGTTTACGGTAGGCGTGGGTCTGGGACTCTCAGTGAGGACGACGGTTATGGCGGACTTCGTGGGACAGATCCAGGCGACACTGCTTCCATGGAACTCGTTAAACAACATAGTGATGATAATAGGGACATGCTTAACCGCTGCCTACTTCATATTCACGACTCAGAAATCTGGATTATACAATTATGTGCACACAGGCGGCAGGGTCTTCCTGCTATGTGCCTTCGGAGTGGCCTACGGGCAGACAGTCTCATTCAGGTTGGAACTGGTCATAGGTCGCCTAGTCGCCATGCTAGATCCACGAGTCAGTATGTATACTTACGCGTTCCTAGTGATCATAGCGGCCATCCTGATATACGGCTACAAGACCGATAAGATCGTGTGGTACAAAGGAAGATAGATTACCTTACCCCCTTTTTATTTTGAGTTCACGCTAGTTTCATGCCATTAAGCTTAACGATATTTCCTGCATCTGAGACAAATAAATAAATAATCAATAATGAAAAAGGTATGAGATGCACTAATGATGTGGGATGACCCATCAGATAAAGAAAAAGATGAGATGATCACGAACGTAGCTGAGACCATATACAAATACGATATGGATCTCTTCGCCATCCTTATCTTGGAGTCTATAAAGCCACTTGCATCCGTCGGGGGGCAGCTGACCCGCTTCATGGTCGCCCCGTTCATCCCCTTCATAGGCGACAAGAGCATGCCCTACCTGGCCACCTTTCAGAACAAGGAGAACGTGGAGAGGCTCATCAGAATCCTAGAGGACAAGGGCCAGGAGGACCAGAGGAAGGCCGCCGAGGCTCGGAAAAATAAGAAACAGGGCGGCGGCTGGAGGCGCTACGTGCCTTGGCTCACAGGGAAAGAGGGCTAGCCCTCAGTGGTAGTCGGCCCTCTCTCTTATCTAGTATCCACTGAAGTCCCCGATTACACCCACGAGACCCTGTATCGCGGCAGCTTCACCGAGAGGCTGTGCATATTACTGTGTAGAGAACGGTGACATCGCAGTGGAGGCGAGAAGGTGCAAAACGACGACATCCAAGATGTCGGATAGAAATGTAATTTTCATTTAAAAAAGATGGAGGGATCAGCCGAGGAGGCTGTTGAAGAGTAGCTTGAAGGTACCGTGGGTCTGGCACCTGTTCTGGCACCGGAAGCCGATGAGCACGGCGTCTCCTTCCCCTGACTCGGCGGTCAGGGTCGCTATCTTGTTCGCTAGCTTCTCCTCGCCTATGAGCCACCCTGACTCCAGCAGGTCGGCGTCAGGGTAAGTCGCCACGATACTGTACTTGTCGTTGTCGGGGTTGGGCAGTATCTTGAAAGCGGGACTGTTCCAGAATAGGGCAAGCGCTTCCTCTGGCATACCGTAAGCAACAGGGTTCTCATTGTCGAACAGGGTGTGGAGAGTGCTACCGGGGCAGTGGAACTCCTTGGGGCTTAGCCCCTCCATGGCGTTTGCCACCTTGAGGTCCAGCGCTTGGACTCCATACATGCTGGCATCGCCAAGGCAGACGAGCCTACCACCCTTCTGAACCCACTCCTTGATTTTCTCCTTGCCCTCGTCGCCGAGCCCTGACTGGTACTCGGGCGGGTACTCTGGGAGGGGCCAGTTTGGCTGGTACTCCTTCCACCATTTCTGGAGCTCGTCGCCGCCTGTGATTATGGCGGGCGGGTCGTTGGGCAGTATGATTGCGTCGTACTTGCTGAGGTCGCCTTCGAGGATGTCCTTGTCCATGAGTGTGGTGTAAGGGAAGCCGTACTTTTCGAGGACAAGCCTTGTCCAGCCCTCGTCCATGTTACCTCCCCAATACCTCTGGTACATACCCACCTTGAGACGCTTGACAGGAGCCGTTTCTGCCTCCAGCACCTCTAGGGCGTGGAAGACTACACCGGTCTCCTCGGCGGCCTTCTCCAGTTGTTTCTCGTAGCCCGGATCGAATACGAAGCAGCCCGCCGGCAGTTCAGCGTCTCCAGCCAGAAGAGGCTCGGTGACCCGCTTCACTGGGACACCTGCGTCCAGAAGCATGTTCACAGCCTTGAAGGCGTGGTTAAGACGTGTGTCGAGTAGGTAACCTACCTTTCCCTTTTCATCCACTTTGCCTGTGGGTGGCTTATAGTCTGTGACCTGCTCCAGCTCGACGTCGCTCATCAAAGCGATCTGGTGGCTTTCCACGCCCATGAACTCGGTCATGGTGTCCGTCGCCGAGTCATAGGGGCGGTGGGGTGAGCCGTCTGGCTGCCTAGTGAAGCTGTCGTCGGGGAACCGTGTCTGCCCGAGGAGAGTCTTGATCAGCCCCATCTTTGGCTGGGCGAGAGGTATGACGTAGCTGCCCTCGCCGTAGAGGTAGCCGTCTGCGGTGAACGGCTCCTTGGCCTTGTATATCTTGAGGTTTTGAGCCATGAGCTTCTCGATCATGAGCTCGGCTGTCCTTGGGTCGTGCTGATCGGCAGGGATTATGTAGGCAGTGATGGCGTCCATGACTCCGCGCTCTGTCTGGCGGACGGCCTTCTGGTAGGCGTTCAGGAGTACGGTCTCCTTGTTGCGGGCCATGTGGTCTAGTACGGCCCACGCCGCTATCTTCTGCTGTTCGACGATGTCGCGCAGGGTCCACCAGCCGCCGGGCCAGGGGTGGGGGAAGTTGGTGGTTGGCTTGTAGTGGGGTAGCATCCTTGTTCCTACGAGGCTGCGGGGTTTGGTGGACTCGATGAGCTGCTCGGGGTGTATGTAGAGTGGTGTGGCGAGCTTCGCTGAGGCCGACTCCGTCAGCATGCTTGGTATGTTGTGGTAGATGCCTATCCAGTGGAACCCGAGGTGGGCCCAGCCGCTGAATATGGCGGCGTTGACTATGCCTGTCTTGCCTGCCTCTTCCAGCTTGTACGCCATGTGGCTGCCGTACCACTGGAGCTCCCTCCAGACGAGGGGGTCTCCGTGGGGGTGGATGGGGTCGCTGTAGGGGGCGACGTAGAGGCGGGCGCCGTAGCTGCCCATGTGGTGGTGGTCCTGGTAGGCCTGGGGCGGCCAGTCGTGGAACATGAGGCGGGCCATGTACTGGGACTCGACGATGTTGGTGGCGAAGGCGTCCCTGTTGTTGTCGTGGCCCGTGTACTTGTGGTAGAGCCAGGGCGTGCCGCAGCCCTCGTACTCGGTGCCCAGCCACTCGTTGTACCAGTCGGTGACCATGTGCTGGCCATCGGGGTTGAAGCACGGCACCATGATGCTCACGACGTTGTCGCGGATGCGTCTGGCCTCCTCGTCCTCACGGGTTATGAGGTCGTAGGCTAGCTCGGGGGCCATCTGGGTGCCGCCGATCTCGGTGGCATGGAGGCTCATGGACTGGATGACCACCGCCTTGCCCTCATCGACGAGAGGCTCGACGTCCTCCATGGTGAGGTCGTCCGGATCTGTGATCCGTTTGTTGACCTCCTGGATGCGTTCCAGGTGCTCCATGTTCTCCTCGCTGGTGACGAGGACCGCGAGGAAGGGGTGGCCCTCGGTGCTGGGCCCCATGTCCACCACCTTGATCCGTCTAGACTCCTCATGAAGCCTCCAGAAGTAGTCTATGATCCTGTCCCAACGTGCGATATTGTGGTCGGTTCCTAACCTGTATCCAAAGAACTCTTCAGGGGAAGTGATGTCTGACATACATCAGAATTGTTCTATGGTGATTTAGGGTTACTCATCAGTCCATTCCCAAGATAAAATCCGTTAAAATGTTAGTTACATGTTTCAAGCGTATTGAGATTCTTAAGACATCAATATTTAATGGCGTCATAAAAGTTCGTCTCAATGCGGTTTTAGGCTTCTGATAGATACTTGTGTATTTTTAAATGGAAATAACGCTAAAATAATAGATTTTATAGGCGATTATAAATAATAGATAATTAGTTTTAAGTTCATGCACTTTTGTTTAGATTTTCTCTATTTGAAAGCGCATAATGAACCTCACAGGTGAAAAAAATGGATGAACGATTAGATACGGAACCTAACACCGGCTCATATTATAAAATTTTAATCGCTTTGGTGCTCTCCGGGTTTTCAGCCTCGATCGCAAACATGCTTTCGGGGCTTCTGCTCATCGACATAGGGGAGACCTTCAACGTCAACGTCGGCGTCGCGGGCCAAATGTGCACGTTCAGTTTCATGGTTTCGATCATCTTCGCTCTTTTAACGAGCATGTTCAGCGTAAAGTACAACCACAAGACGCTTCTCCAAGTCGGATTACTCGCCTACTCAGCCTCAGCCATCGGATGCTATCTGGCGCCTACATTCAGCATAATGGTGGCTGCGTTCTCGTTGTCAGGCATCGGATACGCACTCGCAACCACGATGACCTTTACGTTGACAGGGCTGTTCCCTCAGGAAAAGAGGGGGGAAGCCATAGGGTTCATAATAGGCGGCATGTCAGGCTCGTACCTCGTCGGAGCCATAGTTGTGACCTACCTGCAGAGCGTAGGGGGATGGAGGTACGCTTTCTTAGGATACTTGCTTCCTAGTTCCGTCCTAGCTCTGGTCCTGACGACGTTGACGGTCCCCAGAGGATCAAGTGGTTCAGATGACAAGGATCAGATCAAACTCGGTGAAGGCTTCAAGGCTATATTTTCGAATCGTTCAGCGTCTTCCTCCTTGTTCGGTTATTTGTTTGCGATAGTTACGTGGCAGGGGATCTTAACCTATGGCACGTCTTTCTTCAGAGACACGTTTCTAATCTCAATTGGGGAGGCTTCAATCATCATATTGGTCGGAGCAACGCTGTATACTGTTGGCAGCGTTGTCAGCAGCAGAACGGCTAAGCGAGTGGGGAGAAAGCCCCTGGTAGCCATCTCGATTCTGGTCGCAAGCATGACATTCATGGTGTATACCTATTTGCCTACTTTCATGTTTTCTGTAGGTATCTTTTTTGTAGGCTGTCTATTAGTGGGGGTTATGGACGCCTCGTCGACCAGTCTCGTCATCGATCAGCTTCCTCTGTACGCTGGCATAATGATGTCGTTGCAGAGGGTAGTAACTCAAGTGGGTAGCTCGTTAGGTTCAGGCCTTGGCGGTGCGATCCTCACATTTTCCGGCTATAACTTGATGTTTTCGATACTCGGAGTTTTTGGCATTGCCTCAGCCATGGTATTTCATTGGTTTACCGTCGACACTTCGTCTGGGAAGAGTGGGTAGTGGAGCAAGGGGGTTTTCTATTTCAAGTTTGTGATTATTTGAGTGAGGGTAGGGGAAAAAACGGGGAAAATTACCCCAAAACCCCTCCCTCGCGATATTTTGTTGTGTGGTTGGTTAAAGAGGTTATGAATAAAGTTGGGAAAGATCATGAATACATGCGCGCCTCCGGGTTCACCGTGACTTTATTAAACCTGTTTGAAGGTATCCATATGATACTTATTCAAGCCATGTAGACAGCGAGGAAACGGAGTTTGGACAAACATGAGGAGTAAAAAGGTATGACACAGGAACCAATTATAGATCCCGAGGACCTGAGCATCAACATAGTGAACGTCGTAGCGTCTGCAAGCCTAGACCAGAAGATCAACCTGATTGATATCATGAAGGCATTCAGGAACGTCGAGTACAGGCCCAAACAGTTCCCGGGCCTCGTCTTCAGGCTTAAGAGGCCCAAGACGGCCACCCTCATCTTCGGCTCGGGCAAGATGGTGTGCACCGGCTCTAAATCAGAGAAACAGGCAAGAAGCGCGGTCAACAAGGTAGTCCGGGAGTTAAAAAACAATGGAATCGTCATCCTGGGTAAACCAAAGATTGTGATACAGAACATGGTTGCCTCGGCGAACCTCCACGGATCGATCGACCTTGAGACTGCTGCGGATATTCTGGATAACGTGATGTACGAGCCAGAGCAGTTCCCCGGCCTCATCTACCGGATGAGTGACCCTAAGACGGTTCTTCTCCTCTTTGCGTCCGGTAAGCTTGTCTGCACGGGTGCTAAAAGCGAGGGTATGGTCTATGAATCCGTTGCAAAGGTCTATGAGGTCTTGGATGATTATGATCTTTTATTCAAAGAGTAGCTATGCGCGCAGGGTCTCGAAAGTGCTTCATAGAACCCGGGTCCACCGCTTCGCCTCAAAACACGCGCATAATAATACTTTGTGTACGCAGAATTAATCCATAAACACCCAGAAGCACTCGCAGCCGTTGAGGTCCCAGAGCCGCCATCCGCTGAACCCTATCCTGAGGCTGAGGTAGCTTATCTGCCCGTCTAGTGGTTGTGCCTGGTTTAGAGGTGGGTGGGGTTCGGCGGGCTGTCCCCGGCCACTCTCCCGGATCCTCTCCAGCTTCTCAGGGCTGTCCTCGAGGGCCAAGGTCCTGCCCCCGGGTTTTCAAGTTCTTGCTCCAGGGCCGGCAACACTCCCCATCCCTTAAACTAAAATTATATCAGTGTCTGAGGGAATTACCCGACGCTTATATTTTTAAGTTTCTCTCACACCCGGTTTGATCCCTAGCTCTTCCAGCCTTCAACGGACGGCGTCCCTGATGAACTCTGTCTTAGTCATGTAACCAGCTAATCTGATGGCCTCCTCCAAGGCTTTGTTAAGCTGTCTATTCACGGGCACATTCCAATAAGTGAGGCCACTCTTCCCTTCTATGTCTTCACATCTTGAATGGTTTCTTAGTAACAGTTAAGGCAGGATAGTATACGATGTAGATGCTTTAACGAAGAGCATAAGGGAAGGGCGTGCCCCCGAGGGAGGGCTGTACAGTGTCAACGCGTGAAAAAGGGGAACTTGGGCTTTGGTAATGGCTAACAAGTACAAGGTTGTGATACAGAACGTCGTGGCTACGGCCGCCCTAGGAACCAAGATAGACCTAATCGCAATAATGAAGAACTTCAGGAACGTCGAGTACAGACCCAAGAAGTTTCCCGGCCTAGTCTTTCGGCTGAAAAGACCGAAGACGGCCACCCTGATCTTCACGACGGGGAAGATGGTGTGTACAGGTGCCAAGTCGGAGAAGCTGGCTAGGAGCGCCGTGAAGAACGTGGTGAGGGAGCTGAAGAAATCGGGCTTCATAATAAATAAGTTTCCAGATGTAGTCATCCAGAACATGGTGGCCTCCGCGCATCTAGGCGGTAAGGCTGACCTAGAGGCAGCGGCCGATATACTGGATAACATAATGTATGAGCCTGAGCAGTTCCCGGGGGCCGTCTACAGGATGGATGAACCCAAGGTAGTCATACTGATATTCTCCTCGGGAAGCCTCGTTATAACCGGTGCAAAGAGCGAAGAACAGGTCCACGAGGCCGCAGAGAAGATTCATGGAATACTATTGGAGAACGGGTTAATTTACTAGCATATCCGCACATAAGGTTTAAGGTGTGATGCGTGCCGTTGAATGGTGGGAAGGGCTAGGGGCCTAATGGAGACACGTGATCCTGGATACCGGGGAAATCGTTGCAAGGAGAATACCAGTGGATCCGGCCAGGCGAGCATCCTGCCCCCGGGATTCTTTCACCCTTGCTCCAGGGCCGGCAACACTCCCCACCACCAGAAACCATGCCCGAAATAAATCCTGTGTATATTTTAAAAATTTTTAATATTCTTTTCTCTTTCGATTGGTTGATAATCCACAATAGACCCCATGATATATAACCATATTTTGTGGGTCTATACCCGCGCAATCCATAATTTTATCACGATAACGGCGTGGTTCATAGCGTGGAATCTGATGGTCAACAAGAACGATAAGCAGCCTCACGAGGAGATACTCCTCGAAGACCTGAAGGACATGGACAACCTTTTACAGTCGTGCATACGGGACATAGAGACCTTCAAGAACAAGTCCAAGATATTCCGGGAGCTCCTCGTGATGGCGAGGGACAACCTGGACGAGGCGATCAGGCGCATCGACAAGATGGTGGAGGAGTCGGGGTAGCCGCCCCATAGTTTTATCCCCGCCTCACCCCAGTCTAGGAACGAGATTTAATGGATACGCAGACGCTCATCGTGGTGACGGCGGGCGCGTCGGTGGCTGTCGTCGTCGCCTGCGCATACATCATAGGCACACGGATCATGGGGCTCAGGAGGGAGGAGCTGGAGACCGCCAGGGCGAGACGCCACCTCGAACTGGTCAGGTTCATGACCGACGAGAAGTTCAGCCGCGCCGTCACGGATATCCTGTGGAGGTGGCAGTGGACCGACTACGACGACTACTGGAGCAAGTACAGCCCCCGGAATGACCCGGACGCCAACGTCACGAGACGCCTAGCGAGGGACTACTACGTCGGCCTGGCGTCCCTGGTCCGAAGCGGGGCGGCGTCCATCGAGCAGGTCTACGAGCTGAACCCCTCGGGCGTCACACGTTACTGGGAGAAGATAGGCCCCATAGCCCGCGAGTTCAGGCGGCGTAACGAGTACCCCGACTATCTTGAGCCAGTGGAGTACCTAGCCGACGAGATGGAGAAGCTGAGGGAGCGGAGAGGCGTGTCGGGCCCCAAGAAGCTCTAGGATGGGTCCATAACCCGCCCAATGAACAGTATCAGCCCCGTATCCCTGTCCCGTATGGTAAATATGAAGGGGTGATCGGCTCTGAACACCTCCAGTATCGGCATCGACTCACGCATCACCACCCCGGTGGCCGCCGCAGCCTCCGTCCCCTCCTCGTTAACATCGATGTAGGCTTGGTGGACGACGTGTCCAATATACAGCCCTCCATCAGACATGCCGCTGAAGTCAGCTGAACCCGTGAACGCTGTTGGCATCCCCATCTCTTCTAGGTCGTTACCCATCATATACTTGGTCTCGAACTGAAACCTCGGCAGATAGACGTCGAGCTGCGTCGGCTCAAGCAGGTTAAGCCACCTTCCATAGTCTTCGAGGGTGAAGCCGTTTTCAAACTCGTGTATGTCGTTGGTTTGTGGAAGGACAATGATCATCGACAGATCTTCGCCCTTGTACGGTAGCTCCAGAATCTGGGCGTCCCCCGTGTCGACGTAGCCGAAATATCCTTCCTGCATCTTCATCATGTCCACCTCCACGGTCTCCAGCGAGGCTACATGGAACTCGGATGGGGTCGTGAGCTCCTCGTCGAACATCTTCACCCAGTCTCCCTTGAAGTAGATGGCGTTGGTCAGCACCAGCCGTGCATCCACAAGCATGTCGGGGGATAGCAGGTCTTTGATCTTGTCGTTAGTCCGCTCCTCGACCCAGTTGTTAACTGTTTCAGCTGCCTTCACCGCGTCTCCGAAGTCGATCACGTTGGAGTCTCCCCCGTAGTAGTCCTCCACGGCGCTGACGTAGTCCTCTTTGAATGGGTAGCCCTCTTGCATCCAGAGAGCGTTCGCGGTGTGAAGCGTGTAGGGCCGGTCCTTGCCGTTCAGTATGTTGAAGACCTTCGCGGCGCCAGACCTCCTCTCGGCGTTGTCTTCGCTCCAGTGGAAAACCGACTGCATCTCCTCAGCGGTCGTGCCCTTTGCACCCTCGTAGGTCATGGATAACGCCGTCGAGATGCTGTACGGCGAGTAGAACACGTTGTCCTCGCCGGCGCTGTACCTGTTGTAGAGGTCGAAGGCGAACAGGTTACTCGCGTCGACGGTGGCCTCAAGAGACTCTGGGGTGGCCACGCTGTCGTCGAGGACGGGGACATTCAGCTTCGCCGTTACCTCGGACCCACCGGGGTTCTCCAGAAAGTAGACGAGCCCTGCAGCACCTATCACTAGCGCTAAGAAGGCGGCGACCAGAACGACTGAACGTCTATACATGTTGCGTCGTATCCATTACGACGAGATTCATTATAATACTACAGTTTAGAACACTCTGAAGCGGCTTAAACGTTCAAGAACGAGACACGGTTCTCAAGTCTTATTATACGAGTCACCCATGATCATAGCCGGTTCTATGAAAGAGGTTGACATGTTCAAGATGAACACGGGCCTCAGCCTCCACGAGCAGTACATGAAGCACCACCCCCAGGTGCTCTCTGGGTTCGAGGAGGAGATGCCCAAGTACTGGGGCAAGAAGTGGAAGGCCAACACCACCATAGGCAAGCTCCGCACCGTCCTCCTCCACCGCCCAGGAAAAGAGTTCCTCAGCGTCGGCAAACCCACGCCGTGGCCGCCCCACAGCGCCGACCTGGCCGCGTGGCGGATGAGCTGGAAGCCCAAGGACCTATCCCGGCTCACCGAGGACTACGAGCGGCTGAAGAAGGCGTACAGGGACGAGGGCGTCGAGGTTGTTGAACGCAAGCCCGACTCTTATGATCCGCCGTACCAGGTTAAGGCCATCTACACGGACGACGTCTGCCATCCAGCGGTGTACGGCCAGGTGATACTTCGGATGTACGACTACATCCGGAGAGGCGAGGAGGTGCCCACCTACCAGACCCTAGCCGAGATGGGGTGCCCCGTCGTCGGCATGATCACCGGGAACGGGATGGCTGAGGGAGGCAACATCGGGTGGCACGACGAGAAACACGTGCTGGTGACGGTTCACTACCCTCGGGCCAACACGAGCGCCCCCGGCGTCTGGAGGGCAAACGACTGGGGCAACACCCAGTTCAAGAACATCATCCACAGCCAGGACCCTGAGGTGGATGTCAGGATACTGTCCGGGTGGGGCCCCAGGCCGCAGCTCACCCACTACTGCATGGTGGACAGGCATACCAGTGTGGCGGACCCCAAGTGGCTCGACCCCTACCTGCTGGAGTGGCTCAAGGCCGAGATGGAGTGGAGGTTCATCGTGCCCCCAGACGAGCTCTGCCGGATAGACCAGGGCACGCCGGTGGGCCCAGAGACAGGCGTCGTGCTTGAGCCCATGAAGATCATCGTGCCCACCGGCTCGCCGAAGGCCACCAAGTGGCTTGAGAGCGTCGGAGTCGACGTGGTCGAGGTGGATATCCCAACCCTGGTGTGGCCCATGAACAGCGGCAGCATCCACTGCGCCGCCGGCTCCCTGAGGCGTGACCCTGAACCCAGAGACTAGCCCTCTCCCCATATTTTATCGGTGAAAAAGCTCTTCAAAGTGAAGAGCCAATGAATCACGTTGCAGACCATTAACCAGATCCGTGAGACGTTCCGGAGCCGGAACGTGGCGGTCCTCACGGGCACCCAGACGCTCTGGATGTTCGCGGCGTTCCTGTGGTGGCCCTACAGGAGCCTGTTCATCCTCGAGCTGGGAGCGACCAAGGAGACGCTGGGGATGCTCCTCATGATAGAGACCCTGGGGCAGGTCGTGTTCCAGCTCCCCGGGAGCATGCTGGCGGACCACGTAGGGCGGAAACCGTGCATCATCGTCTCGAGGATACTGTCCCCGCTGTCGACGATCGGGTTCACGTTTTCCAGCAGCTTCTGGCAGATGGGAGTCACCAGGGCCCTGGGCGGCGTAGCTCAGGGGTTCGGCGGCCTGGTGTGGGGCCCCGTGGGGGGCCCGGTCTGGCAGGCCCTGGTGGCCGACCTGACGACCCCGCAGAGCAGGGGCAGGATGATGGGGCTCATGGGGTCGATAGCCGGCGTCGTGAGCACGCCGGCGTCGTGGATGGGCGGCTACATGTACGACAACGTATCGCCCAAGCTGCCTTTCCAGACGAGCTTCCTCATAGACATCTTAGGCACAATCATATTCGTGATGTTTTTGAAGGAGCCTGAAAGAGCCCGCCCGAAGGTTGAGCCCGTTGAAACGCCGTGACGGGGCCGGCTCCCCTAGAAACCGTGAAAAGCTCTGAGCACATCACTTATTCTGTGAGTTAACGTGAAGGCGATTGTTCTAGGCTGCGGTAAGATCGGGGCCATCATTGGGCGGGAGTTCGCCCAGTGCTTGCCCGGCTCGAAGGTCACCATGGCCGACATAGATGAGGCGAGGGCGAAGGAGGCCGCGTCCCGTATACCGGGGGCCGGCTGGACGACCATCGACACGGCAGACTACCAGTCCCTCCTCGGGAAGATCGAGGGTCACGACCTGACCCTGGGCGCCCTCCCGGGGGACTACGGCTACGCGGCGCTGAAGGCGTCGGTGGAGGCCGGGGTCGACATGCTCGACGTGTCGTTCTCCCCGGAGGACCCATCCCAGCTAGACGGGGCCGCGAAGGAGAACGGCGTAACCGTGGTCCCTGACTGCGGCGTGGCCCCGGGGCTGTCCAACATACTGGTGAGCTACGGGGCGTCGAGGCTGGACACGGTGGAGAAGGCCCACGTCATGGTGGGCGGCATACCCGAGGAGCCGGTGCCGCCCCTCGGCTACACCATCACCTGGTCGGCGGAGGGCCTGATAGACGAGTACGTCAGGGACGTCCGCATCATCGAGGGCGGCGAGGTCGTCGAGGTGCCGGCGCTGAGCGGCCTCGAGGAGATAGAGTTCCCGGGCGTCGGGACGCTAGAGGCTTTCTACACGGATGGGCTGCGCACCTTGGCAGAATCTCTGCCGGGCGTCGAGGAGATGTGGGAGAAGACCCTCCGCTACCCGGGCCACGTGGAGAAGGTTAGGCTCCTCAGGGACCTGGGGTTCTTCTCGGACGCCCCCGTCACGGTGAAGGGGGAGCCCGTGTCGCCGAGGCTCGCCACGGCCCGGCTGCTTGAGAGGAGCCTCTGGATGCCGGAGGTGGGCGACCTCCTCGCGATGCAGATCACGGTCCAAGGCAAGGCTGCCGGGGAGGAACGGGGATACGTCTTCAGGGTCCTCGACCGCTACGACCACATGGGCAAGGTCTCCGCGATGGCGCGCACCACCGGTTACACGGCGGCCATCGTCGCGGGGATGCTCGCGGAGGGAAAGATAGGCGAGAAAGGCGTCGTACCGCCGGAGAAGCTGGGTATGAAGGAGTGGTTCACGAGGTCCCTGCTCGCAGAGCTGAAGAAACGAGACATAGTGATCGAGGAGACACTGGTCTAAGCTTCCCCTCTTTTCAGGTAAACTTGTAATACCCTTAGCCAATGGTATAGGGATGACGTTCAAGGCGGTTATCCTCGACTTCGGCGGCACCCTAGCTGACGGCGGCCTAGAGTGGGACCCCTACCACGAGGCCATAAGGATCATTCTCACGGGGAAAGGCTACAGCGTGGAGATGGGGGAGCTGAAACGCGCCCTCAGGGGAGCCCTGCAGGAGCTGAACAAGTTACGCGCCCGCGGCAAGGAGAGGACGTTCGAGGAGGTCTACGCCACGTTTCTCCGGCGGCTGGGGGTACCCGAGGACGCCGAGCTCCTGGGGCTTCTCCACGACAACTTCAAGATGTACTACAGGACCGAGTACTTCCACTGCGTCGAGGACGTCCTCAAGGAGCTGTCCAGCAGGTACAAGGTGGCGCTGCTAAGCAACACCATGAGCGACCAGCCGAGGGAGCTTCTCCGGGAAGGCGGCCTCGACAGGTACTTCGACCTCATCGTCTGCAGCAGGGACACGGGCGTCAGGAAGCCCAACCCCGAGATATTCAGGCTGGTGCTGTCCGAGCTGGGGGTGGAGCCTGGGGAGGCGGTGCACGTGGGGGACAGCGTCGAGGCAGACATGTACGGGGCGCAGGACAGCGGCGTCACCGGGGTCTGGATACGGTCCCCGGATCAGCCGCTGTGGAACGGGTACGCCGTCGACAGCATCTGCGAGCTCCCCCGGCTCCTCCGGGAGATCGAGGCCGGGGAAACTTCTTAGCCGATGGACGCGCAGCTAATAGGCATGTCTCCCCTCGGGTGGTTCCTCGGGCTTGACCTGAAGTACCAGCTGGGCATAGCCGTGTTCATGTTCACGGTTGGGGCGTACGCGGTGCTGTTCATCCTCGGGAGGAGGTGGCGCCGCGAGTTCGAGGCGCGGGGCGTCACCTACTGGAGCGCCTCCAAGGAGGAGAGGATGGAGGAGCTTACCTCCGAGGTGTGGGAGCCTAGGAAGATCACGGTGCTCTACGGTCTGAGCTACTTCACCAACGGCTTCGTCCGGACCATCTTCAACCTCTGGGTGCCGGTGTTCCTGCTCGACGAGGTGGGGGTCGGCATCATCGAGGCCAGCGCCTTCATGGGGCTCCTCTTCGTCTCGTGGAGCTGGAAGATGTTCGTCGGGCTCGTCGCCGACGTCTTCCCCATCCGGTGGAGGGGACGGCTATACAAGCGGAAGCCCTGGTTCGCCGTCACCGGCGTCCTCTACCTGGCCGGCATAGTCATCATGGCGGTGAGCGACATCGAGACGGCTCCCGTCTGGAGCGCCCTGTTCCCGGCCTGCGTCTCCATAATCACGGCGGGGGCGTTCTACGACATGGCGGCCGACAGCTTCGCCATCGACGTGACGCCCCCAGAGTACCACGCCAGGGTGATAGGCGGCGTAAGCACCGCCGGCCAGAGCATAGGCGCCGCCCTCGCCACCGTTCTGCCGCTGTGGCTGCTCAACGTGGGCGGCTACAAGCTGGTGTTCGTGCTTGCCGGGTTCACCGGGCTGACTTCGTTCCTCTTCCTCACGGTGAAGGAGCCCGAGGTCAGGGAGGAGCGGGCGTTCAGCAGGGAGGCTGTGGCCTTCACGTATACCGAGCTCACGGTCGTCATCGCCGTGCTCATAATGTTCTTCAGGTCTTTCACCATGACCCGTATAACGTCTCCCCTCAACTCCATGTTCAGCATAGCCGTACGGGAGGCGATCCACGCGGACGTTGCACTCGTGAGCACCCTAGGCCTGGCAGCCACGGTGGCTGGGCTCGCCGGCTCGCTCATCGGCGGAAGCTTCGCGGATAAGTACGGCCACAAGAAGGCGTTCCTGATGGCTACCGCCGTCTTCGCGGGCGCGGGGCTCCTCTGGGTCACCCTGGCCCCCGACACAGCCATCGTGTGGATCGTCGTGGTGGTGATGGTCTCCAGCTTCATGGAGAGGTTCTGGACGGGCACCGTGTTCGCGATAATGGCGGACGCGA
>CAZEMD010000002.1:0-37268 GCA_964513225.1 uncultured Candidatus Bathyarchaeia archaeon
GGTTTGAGGAGCCGAGCGTTGGGCAGCTCAGGGATTTGATTGGGAGGATCGATGGGGCGTTGGGGCCTTTGGGGTGTCTCTACTCTATCACCACCAGGTAGTTTATTCTGTTGGTGGTTTGTGGCGTGGCTGTTCTGGGGTTGCGTGTGCGTTTTTTCCTTATAATTGGTTACCTATTATAAGCGTTTTTTCTGGGGGTGGTTGCGTGTATGTGTTAGGTTTGCCGGTTCTCGTGTCTGTGGTTTATGTGTTGTTTTGTCTTTGTTGTGAAGTTGTGTTTTTCGTTGAAGGGCTTGTTAACTGTTTTTGGTTATTGTTATTGGTGTCCAGTGGTTGGGCGGCGTCTGGTGGTCGTGTTTTAGGGGTGAGACGGCCGCGTGGGTTGCGGCGGTGACGCGGTGAGCTTCTCCGTTATGCCGTCGTAGGTCTTCATGGCCTTGACGCCTTGGTCGGTGATGTTGTAGATGTACCGGGCGGATGATTTCTTCTGTTTCCGGAGGTAGCCTTTGGTCACGAGGTTGGTCACCATCTCCTTGCCCCGCTTCCACGGCAGAGCCACCCTGTGGACTATCCTGTTGAGCACCGTCTCGCCGTTGTAAACGGCCACGAGTATGCCGTAGTAGTTGTCCATGGTGGACCGGTTCTTCACGCTGTAGCGTTCCCACGGCTTGGCCGTGGGCGCCTCCACTCGGATCCTGTGCACGGCCTCCGCGATCTCCCTTGTGAAGGCCTCGGCTAGCCTCTTGTCTTCCTCGGTGAAGCGGCCGGGTCGGCGGCACTCAAGGTTGATGGTGCCGAGGACTTCGTCCTCGTGGATGAGTGGGACGCATAGCTCGGAGAGCATGGTGACGGCGTTGCGGCCGTCGCCCGGGAAGTAGTCGGGGTCGCGTCGGGTGTCGTTGACGAGCTGTGTCTCCTTGGTCTTGGCCGCCCGGGCGTTTATGGTGGGCCATTCCAGGTTCAGGTCCATGACGACCCTTGGACCTATGGTGGTGACGGATTTGAGGATGTTGTCCTCGATGAACGCCAGCGCGATCTTGTCTGTTGGCACTACGGAGTGCATCATGGTGGTGGCGAACATGGCCACGTCTTCTAAGATGTGATACTGGGCCAGCGTGTACCGCATGAAGCTCAGCTTGGCCCCGATACCACCTTTCTCGCGTGATATCATATGGGACGGTGTAGAATGAAGGGCTGGTGGACATATAAGAGTCAATGTGTCGCGTGTCCCTACAAGTCAGGGGTTGGTTGGGGTGGTGAGCGGTGTTCAGCCGTTCTCTCCGCGGCGAACATGTCATGTTCACCCGAACCATGAAATACGCAGGTGACCGTTTATCTTAGACAGATGGTTATGCCTTTCAAGGACCTGATCGTTAGGAGGGAGGGCAGGAGGCTTCTTGTCGAGATAAACAGGCCGGAGGTGCTCAACGCGCTCCGGGGGGAGACCTTCCTGGAGCTGGAGCAGGCGCTTGAGATGTTGGAGGGCGCGGACGACGTCTGGGCGATGATCATCACGGGGGCGGGGGACAGGGCGTTCTCGGCGGGGGGAGACATCAAGGCCCTCGCCGGGATGGGGCCGGGTGACGCGGCCAGCTTCGCCGCCATGACTCACAGGGTCCTAGACAGGATGGATAGCATCCCCAAGCCCATCGTCGCGGCCGTCAACGGGTACGCCCTGGGGGCGGGATGCGATCTGGCCATCGCGTGCGACCTGGTGGTTGCGTCCGAGAGGGCGCGGTTCGGCGAGCCCACCGCGGGCCTGGGGATAACGACGCCGTTCGGCGGCAGCCAGAGGCTTCCTAGGATCGTGGGCCCCAAGAGAGCCAAGGAGCTGTTCTTCACCGGCGAGACCATAGACGCCGAGGAGGCGCACAGGATCGGCCTGGTGAACAGGGTCGTAGGACACATGGAGCTGGTGTCGGAGGCGGGGAGGCTGGTGGACAAGATTCTTGAAAGGGCTCCCATAGCCGTGGGCTACTATAAACGGCTCGTGAATCTCAGCGTCTCCGGTGGCCTAGTTGAAGGCGACGAGCTGGAGCAGGAGCTCTTCGCGAGGTGCTTCGAGACCATGGACAAGGATGAGGGCGTAGCCGCTTTCCTGGAGAAGAGGAAGCCGGTGTTCAGAGGCAGGTAACTGGGTTCATCTTAGGGGTAGCCTCGACGGAGGAACCCCGGCGTGTACATGCGTGACGCTGCCTCTTGGGTTCAAAGGTAGCCGTGGCGTTGCCCTGATAGTAAACGGTTTCACTGGATACTGGTTTGGAGTATTTTGAGGGTGTTAGGTTCTCCTCTCTCGTGTGATTCGTCTGCGCAGCTCGGTGATTACCTCTTCCTCGGTCATGTCGGGGTTTTCCGCCCTTATTCCCTCGGCGCATATCTCCGTCACCGCTTCGGTCATCTCCATCGTGAGCCTCGTTTTTTCTTCGGGAGACAGCCGGAGGTCGTTCAAAGGGTCTCAAGTTGTTTCTGGTGTTTTTATTGCTTTAAGTGTTGTTGAGCCTTTCTCGAGGTTAAACTTATGATCCGGAGTGGTTGAAGACCACATCGGTGTCTCCAGGGACAGGAAGGCGGAGACGGGTGGTGGCGGGGGCTAGGCCGGGGCAAGTGAAGGCATTGAGTCCACCTGAGCCTTGTATCCATAAAACGGTTGATGAGAGCAGGCTCTATCTTCTCCTTCATTCCCCTCATCCGTTCCATCATTTTGCTGTATCCTACATCTGTTGAAGAAGTAGAAATATAGACTTAGGTCTTAGACTTGAAACCACCGAGACGCATAATCTACAGTGAAGTGATGATAAAATCATCGAACCTGAATGACAAGTATCTGCACGAGCAGAATATGGTTAGATCGAGCTTATGTCCATCTTAACTTTGATGCCTTTGACCAGGCTTCTTATTACGAAACACATGTTGTCCTCATGTTCCTTGAGTACCTCCTTGAACTCTTCAAGATGCTCCTCTGGGACATCTACTTGCACCTTCACGTCGAGGGACTCGACCACTCTGCGGCCCTTCTCATCCTCACCGTTTCTCCATGTAACCGATGATTTGAGGCCATTGTACCGTGCACCGGGTTTCCGGAGGTTCAGCTCATACAACGTTGATCCTGAGGCGCAGCAGACCGCGGCCGCGGCCAACAGTGTTCTACAGGAGAAGTCAGAGTTCAGCCAGTCGTGGATATGGAGGTTTGTCATGTCTTTGTTGTTGAAGTTGATCATGAAGTCTCCGTTCTCAAGCTGCGTCAGTTCGACTCTATCGTTTGACATGAACTGGTTAAGCATCCAATATCTGATAAAATTATGGATACAATTAGCGTATTTCGCCCTTGGTAAACCGTTAAATATCCATTGCAGCCAAATATGCTTGGGTTCTAGGGTTAAAGTTTAACCGTGAACCTAGCTCCAAAAGTTGAGGAGCAATAGAAAAACAGAGTTGAGACACAAGAAATGATATTGATAACATATTTCGACTGGTTTGGAACCCCGGCAGACTTTAAAAAACTCGACGACGCATGGCACAAGGTCTGTAACGAGACCAAGGGCATCAAATCCACTAAACTCTACACTTCTCATCAAGCGCGATACCACTATGCTTGGATAACTGAGGCCGATTCCTATGAGGCGCTGATGGAGGCAAACTCGAAGATGCCTCAAAGAGACAGAAACGCGATGACTCACGCGATCATAGAAGTATTCACCGAGATGTAAACAAGAACTCCACACCGATCCCATTTCTTTTCTTTAAACCACTCATACGCCGAATCTACGAGGAAGTGAGGATAAAATCATCGATATACGGATGTATCAAGTGATTTGGTTAAACCGTGAAATTATGGAATATGGTTTTCCGCGCTTACTAGAAGGCGCAAGGGAATTAATACTGGGTCAATAGGGTAAGAATAGGTGTCTGGTTTGTCTCGTTTCGATCTGCTGATCAAGAACGGCACCATCATCGACGGCTCCGGGTCGACTATGTTTAAGGGCGACGTCGGGGTCTCCGATGGCAGGATAGCGGAGACGGGTGACCTCGCGGGTGAGGACGGGGCCACGGTCATCGACGCGACCGGGAGGTACGTTGCGCCGGGGTTCATCGACAACCACGCCCACTCGGACTGGACCATCCTCGTCCACCCCACAGGCGACAGCAAGGTGATGCAGGGCGTGACCACCGAGCTTGGCGGGCTATGCGGCTACGCGGCGGCGCCCATCGACCGCGAAGAGTGGTGGAGGCTGCTGTACGTCAGGATGACGGTGGGGTGGAGCATGCACTACTCGGCTGCCGCCTACAACACGTGGCCCCTGCCCTACGGCAGACAGGTCGACGTGGACTGGTCGTCCCTCGGCGAGTACCTGGACAGGCTGGAGAAGACGGGGGTGGGGCTAAACTACGGTATGATGTTTGGCCACGGGTCCGTCAGGTACTACGTCATGGGGCTGGAGGCCAGGAGGGCGGAGAGGCGTGAGCTGGATGAGATGAAGGAGGTGGCCAGGCAGGCCATGGAGGACGGCGGCTTCGGCATGTCCGCGGGGCTCTCGGGGTGCCCGGGGTGCTGGGCCGACAGCGAGGAGCTTGTGGAGCTGTGCAGGGTGGTGGAGGGCTACGACGGCGTCTACATGCCTCACATGAGGAACTCGTATCTCAGGTCGTCGGTCGAGGAGACCATCAAGATCGCGGAGAGGTCCGGCGTGCGCACCTGTATGTCCCACACCCGCCTCAACGCCGAGACGAGGAGGCTGGTGGACGAGGCTAGGGCCAGGGGCGTCGAGATATCCTTCGACATGTACACGTACCCGGGGTCCATAGCGGGGAACATCGTCTACATGCTCCCCCACTGGCTTAGCCGGCGTAGGGAGGAGGGGTTCGGCTGGATAGTGGAGCGGCTCAGGGATCCCGAGGTCCGCAGAAGGTTCGTGGAGGAGGACTACCCAGAGTGGCGGAGCATCCAGGCCAGCGTCCCGGGGAAGCCGCAGCACCGTTGGGGCGCCGACGAGCTGGAGCCTTCGTGGTCCAGTATGCAGGTCCAGCAGGTGTGGACCGCCGGCAACAGGCGATACGTCGGGATGACGTTCAGCGAGATCGCGGAGAGCAGGGGGGTGGACCCGTGGACCGCGTGGTTCGACATGATGGTGGAGGAGGGAGGCTACCTCAGGTGGCTCAACTTCAGGGGCACGTCCTACGAGGACATGTACAGCCCCAGCCTCGTCGAGCAGCTGAAGGTGCCGTACGTCTCCATAGAGTCCGACGCCCCCATCGAGTCTCCCCGGGGAGTCACGGCCATCTCAGCCGACCCCCGGGCTTATGGCACTTTCCCGCTGGCCTTGGGCGAGTACGTGAGGGAGAGGGGGATACTGTCTTGGGAGGACGCCGTCAGGAAGATGACGAGCAACCCGGCCGCGACGATGGGCCTCAAGGACCGGGGGCTCCTCAGGAAGGGCTACTGGGCCGATATAGTCGTCTTCGACCCCGAGACCATATCTCACAGGGCCAACTTCAGGAACTGCCTCGAGCTCTCCCAAGGCATCAACCACGACATCTACCCCGTCGGCTTAGACTACACTATAGTCAACGGCACCATCGTCGTGGAGAAGGGGCTGCTGACAGGGGCGAGACCGGGACACGTGTTAAGGTACTGATCCCCAATTAAGCGGGGACATAATCGGGCGATGCGGAAAGGCGTGGCGGAGAGGTGGATGTACCTGAATCAGGAGAGATTGCTGAAGTACATACCTAGATTTAGCCTCTCCGAGGTTGAAGGACTATCGCCATTGATAAAGTTATACAAAATGGTTCGCGCACCCGAGGTTCGCATTTATGCTAGGGCGCCCATGGGGTCCCATGGGTCTAGCTCGATGGGCTTTGTCTCCAGCACGGGTAGCAGTTCTTCCGGGAGGTGTTCTCGGTCTACCAGTACCTCGTACAGGTACTCCTTGAACCATGGCGTGGTCATCGTGTAGAAGCCTTTGTCCCCTGGCTCGGTTCCCCAGCTGTTCTCCACCCTCCACCGGTTAGGGTTGCCTTCGGGGTCGAGGTTGACGCCGGTGAAGACCATGGCGTGGGTCATCTTGCTGTAGCCGTAGTCCAGCCTCTCGGCCTTGTCCAGCCTGTGGGTTGTCCCGTATAGTGTGTCATGGTCGTAGATGTCGGTGTCGAAGACGCCTAGGTCGCGGTTTCTGGCTTTCCCCGCGTCGGCTCCGAACCATACTGGGATCCCTTCGGTGACCATTTGTTTGGCTGCGTCTATCATTGTCTCGGAGGGCACGTTTAGGTAGCGGACCGGTTTGCCGCCTACCACGTTGCCGAGGTACTTGACCGTGTACATTCTGTTGTATGGTTTGTCGTCGGTGGGGGCGTTGATGAGGCAGACGTATCTGTCTAGGTCTAGGCCGACGTGGCTCTGGTAGAACTCCTGTGGGGTCAGGGGGTCTGTGCGTTGGTATTGGTCTTCTCTGTCTCTCCACTCCATGGTGAAGCGTGTGGGGGGCGTGCCCAGGTGTATTCGGAGCATCCTGTAGTACTCGTTGAGCATCTCGTGTTTTGCTTCTCGGAGCTTCTCCGGGGGTTGCCCCTTGTGGTGCATGTTTCGGAGGTCTTTCGCGTATTCCCTGAGCTTTGCCTGTAGGTTGAGGTTCATGGCTCTGCTCGCCATGCTGCTCTTGGTCTCGGGCATTTTTTTCTTCGGGGCTACGCCGTATTTTTTTACGAGGTTTGCGAACATGTCCCATTGGCCGGCGTCGGGTATCATGTTGTTCAGCAGCCACATTACTATCCTGCTGTCCAGCTTCATTTCCCGGGTCTCGATGATTTTTTCGAGGAGCCAGTTGCCTTTCTCGAGTTTATCGTAGAACATGAGGTAGGGCTGGCTTAGCTCGAAGTCGTCGAGGTTTAGTTTTTTCATGGCGTATATGCGGAACATGTTGAGGCCCGCGAAGACCCAGCAGCGGCCTGTGTTTCCCTGGGCGGTCACCTTGCCGGTCTTTATCATGTGGCTGTAGGTGTGGTCTATCCGGGTTACGGCTTCCCTGGATAGCGCCGCCTCTGCCGCGTCGCCCTTGGTGACGGCGTTGAGGGCCAGGAGGTTCCTGGGGTCTGCCTCGAAGTCCCTGCCATACTTCTCTATGTCATCTATCTTGATAGATTCGCTCATTGAAGATCAAAGGGTGAATCCGTTGCTAGGGGTAAAAAAGTATGCATGGCGTCGGGGTGCGCGCATGTTTCGCCACTTATCTCGCGCGCATATACTTTTCGGGGCGTTAAAGTGGGGAATCGTTGGGGGGGGGGTATGTTCTATTTTTTACCCGTGTAGAACTCTGCGAGTTCTCTGGCTCTCTCCAACGGCGCTTCCACCGTCGGGTCTTTCCGGTATTCCTTGCCCCTCAGTCGTTTCTGGTGTTCTTCCTGGGCTCGTTTAACCAGTTCCGGGTCTTGGAGTAGGTCTAGCACGGATCCGGCCATGGTTTTTGCCGCGAAGATGAGGCATCTGTGGCCGACGCTGGTTCCGCTGCATGCGGTTATCTGCCAGCTGTGGCCGGGTGACCCGTTGACGTTGCAGGCGGTTCTGAACTCCATAGTTGGGGTGATCCAGCTGACATCGGCTACGTCGGTGCTGCCGGGGCTGGTGGTGCCGTCGTCCCACGCGTCATAGATGGTGGTGACGAGGTCCACGTCCACGATCTTCTCCCAGTCGGGCACCTTTTTCTTCCTCAGTCCGTTTGCCCTGTCTTCCCGTGGGATGGTTTCGGCGATCTTGGCCGCGAAGGCGAGGTCCTCGTCGGAGTATTCCGGTGGGCCCACCTGCCGCATGTTCGAGGTGACGGTCTCGCTGAGCACACTGTTGGGTATCTTGTGGTACCCTCCCCAGCTCATCTCGGCTTCGAGGCGCGTCTCGGTCATCATGGCCGCTCCTTCGGCGATCTTCATTACCCGTTTCTTGATGGGCTCCAGTTGTTCCTGTTCGGGGGCCCTGATGTAGTAGTGGCTGCGTGCGTAGTCGGGGACCACGTTGGGTTGGCCGCCGCCTGCCTCTATTACGTAGTGGATGCGGGCCTCGGGGATTATGTGTTCCCGGAGGAAGTTGACGCCGATGTTCATGAGCTCCACGGCGTCCAGGGCGCTGCGGCCCATCTCGGGGTTGCCGGCGGCGTGGCTGCTTCTGCCGTGGAAGTGGAATCTGCAGCCGCTGATTACGTTGCTGCTTGCCAGGGTGGCGACGTTGAGGGTTCCTGGGTGGTGGCTGAGGGCGGCGTCCACGTCGTCGAATAGGCCGTGGTTCACCATTATCCTTTTTCCGCTGAAGTTCTCCTCGGCGGGGGTCCCGTAGAACCTTATGGTGCCGGGTATGTCGTGTTTCTCCATTGCAGTGGCGGCGGCGAGGGCGGCTCCCAGGGCGGTGGTGCCGTGGATGTTGTGGCCGCACCCGTGGCCCATGCCGCCTTCCACCAGGGGCTCTTTCCGGGGGAGCCTCTTGTTGCTCAGGTTGGGCAGGGCGTCGTACTCGCCCATGACGGCGATTATGGGTCTGCCTTCGCCTCGTTCGGCGAGGATGGCAGTGGGCATCCCTGCTACGCCGTGTCGTACCTTGAACCCGTGTTCCCGCAGGGTGTCGGCGTGTAGCTTGCTCGACTTGTCTTCGCAGAGGCCGTACTCGGCGTACTCCCAGATCTTGTCGCTGACGCCTGTAAGGAGGTCGTGGTTCGTGTCTATCCAGCTCCAAGCTGTTTCCTTAAACATAACAACCAGGTATACAAACCCAGTAGAGGTATAAATACTAGAAACAAGCTCAAACTATATTATCTCGGAAGCTAATGAGCCATTTTCATCTCTCTCATTTATCACTATTTTAGATTTTGAAGCTTGTTTGTATAGTAAGGCGTTCGTCAGTTCGTTCAGGTGGGATTATCGAAAACTACGATAATCATGGTGGATACAGTGCCTAGGAGAGATATGAAAATGCCATACAGATTAGGCGGAGTTCTGCTGACTCGAATGGAAAGCCAGAGCTTAACTGGGTCGGTTGAGACCTGCGGTTGACTAGATTCATATTGGGTTGTTTTGACTGATCTCTCTCATCGCTGATGACACCTGGGCTGCGAGGACCTCCAGGAGGTAGTGATCGAAGACAGTGAAGGCGTCGAGCGAGAGGCTCTCTATGTTCAGCACGGCCACGGTCTCCCCCTCCACGGTCACGGGGACGGATAGCTCCGAGAGGGAGTCCTTGGAGCCTTTCACGAAGTCGGGATCTTCCCTAGTGTCCGGCACGTACTGTGTCTTCCCGGATACGGTGGCCCGTACGGTTATGCCTTTCCCGTCCAGCGGCATCTCTACGGGGATCAGGGGGGTGCCCCTAGTGCCGAGGGGGTGGAGGGTGTCTCCCCTGACAACCTGGAACGAGGCATAGTTGAAGCCGAGGATCTGCTCCATGATGTCCAGGGTGGTTTCTCCGATCTCCTCGATGGTTTCAGCTGTCTTCAGGAGGGTGGCGTGGTCGTGCAGGGCCTGTAGCAGGTTCTCTTTCTCGATCCTGTCCGTTATGTCTCTCACGAAGGCGAGTAGCGCTGGCTTTCCTTGGTAGTCGATGAAGCTTATGGATGCCTCGTATCTTCTGTCGAACCTCTCGCCGAAGCCGTAAAGGTAGTCGTACGTGTAGGGGTGCCGTCCTTCTTGTTTGCTGGCTTCTATTCTCTCGAATATCTTTCGTTCGGCGGGGTCCAGGTAGTCCACGGCTGAGGCGCCGATGATCTCTTTTCTGTCGTCTACGTCGAATAGGGTTAGGGCGGCGTGGTTGGCGTATTCGATGGTGCCGTCGACGATGATGAGTATGGCGTCGCGGCTGTTCTCGACGATGTCTCTGTAGAGCCTGCGTTGCCTGCGGATGTCCACGGCGTCGTCGATGGTCTTGGCGAGGATGTTGAAGTGGTCTATGCTTCTCTCTTTTCTGACCACGGAGTCGACTCCGCTCGTGTATGATCTTTCGGCGAGCTCCTGGTTTCTCAGGGAGGTGTAGAGGATGAATGGTGTGTCGTGTGTCTTCTTTATCTCCGCGCTTAGTTGTATGCCGTCGGTGTCGGGGAGATTGTACTCTGAGACGACGCAGTCGTAGTCATGGGATTCCAGTTTCTCGAGGGCCGTCTTCCCGGATGAGGCGGTTTCGGTTGTAATGGTGGGGTCTATTATGTTTAGGTTTATTTTTATGAATCTCAGTGCCTCGTGGTCGCTGCCTACCAGTAATGCCTTCGTCGCGTTCTCACCCCGCGAGCTATGTATGGTAGTTGTTTGTTCTTGTGTAATAATGTTTTTAATGAGTTATTTTCAATTGAAGAAAATATGATAAATATGGATATTCTTAGTTGATGCTGGGTTTTACTGGCTCTTTTATGGGCGCTCAAAGGCTAGCTAGATGCGACTATGTCTGGAGTGCTTTCCTTGTTTTTAGGCAGAGATATTACATCTGGGCTTTTCTCATAGCCTGTCTAGTGCTTCATAGAAGATGTGGATGATTTTTGGTGAGAGCCAAAAGCCTCCCTCAAGCATCTGACTTAGGGATTCCTTTGCCTGTTTATTGCTTAGATGTCGCTCTTTTACGGCCTTCAGAAGCACATAGAGGACGCCTTTAGGCTCCAGGCCGAGGGATTTCCCTGTTTGATGGGCGTCTTCATCGTTTGTCAGGAAGAGGCTGATCCCCTTCTCTAGAGCGAGTGCAATAGCTTCACGTTCTCCTCTGCCTAGTTCGATGCCGAGCTTGTTCTCTCTATCCTCCACTTTGTCTATGAACCGTTTCTTGGGTTTGTAGACCCTTATCCACCCCTCTCCTATGGTTTTTTTGGTTGTTTGAGCGTCCTCGTGGCCCTTTTCGAGCCCACGGGTTACAGCCTCTTCGTAGACTGCCTCAGGGATTACTATCTCGGAGTGTAGCTTCTTCAATAGGTGAAGGGTGTCGCATTTTCCCAGCCATATGAGTGGGCCGGCATCTGAGGATGCCGCCAACTAGCCCACCAGCTGCTCGGCCTCTTCTCTGAACCTCTCTTCCCCGTATCTGAAGACGATGTTTCTTCGTCTGAGTTCCAGGGATAGCTCTCTGTAGCCTAGGCCCGTCAGCTCAGCCATTCTTCCAAACGAGATGCTGCCCTTTCTGTATAGCTCTATGGCTAGGCGTAGCTTCATCTCGTCGATGCCTATTTTGAGTGCCTCCCTCATGAGGTCGGATTTCTCTCTCTGGAGTTTTTCTGTGAGGTCTTCGAGGTCTTCTATTGTCTCTTCAGGAAGCCTGACTGTTGTGACCTTGAACGTCAAGGGGTTCACTGTATTCTTTTAGAATACAGTTCTTATTAAGTATATACCCCTCCCGGTAAGGGGGGGCTTGGATCGGGCGATCTGCCTTTTACTCAATAATGTTGAGCGTTTATATGTGTGGTTGAACGGTCGTCTGCTCAACAGTATTGAGCGTTTATATTATCTCATTGAGCAAGACATTGGTTTAGAGGCTTAATATTATCAGGTCCAACTCTCATTGACTATGATCCTCCTCCGTAACACTTATTTCTACATATGTATATGTAGATGTAGATAGGTCTTGACGTCTAAAACGGTATCAGTGTCTGAGGACGCCTACGAGCTCCTCAAGAAGATGAAGCTCAAGGGAGAGAGCTTCACGGAGACCATCAGGAGGCTCGCCAGACGCCGCAGGCTCGCGGACTGCGCCGGGCTTTGGTCCGACGTCTCCGAGGAGGAGATGGAGGACTACTGGGGCAGCATAGCCGACTTGAGGAGGAGGGCCGCGGAGTCCATGGAGATGCGCCGCGTTGAAGGTCGTTGACACGACCTTCCTGATATGCCTTCTCCGGAACGATCCTCTGACTCTCAGCAAGGCTGAGGAGCTGGACGGGGAGGGCGGCGCCGCGACCACCGTCGTCAACGTCTATGAGGCCTCGTATGGGGTGTACAGGGCGATGTCGGACCCGTCGAGGAGGATGGAGGCCTTCAAGCGTCTAGTCACGAATCTAGAGATCTTGGACCTCGACTACGAGGCTGCGATGAGGGCCGCCGAGGTATCGGGGACGCTGGACAGGGAGGGGAGAGGGATCGATCCCTTCGACTCGCTCATCGCGGGGATCACGCTCACCAGCGGCGCGGAGGCGCTGGTCACCAGAAACGTTTCTCACTTCGAGAGGGTGCCGGGTTTGAAGGTCGAGGAGCATTAAACGAAGGACGCTCATCCATAGCTGGGGCTCCGCCCAGACATAGTACCCGCTTCACCTAGTTTTTTAGAAGATTGTAAGGTGAAAGACTCATAGACTTCATTCATCCTTCAAAGAATTCTTCAGCTTTATTATCCGAGATTTCATGGATCTTATTATGGAGGATCTCCGCGGGAAGGCCCTCAAGGCCTATGAGGCGCTCTTCAGCGGCCGGGAAGCCGTTGAGATCGAAGGCAAGGTCTACCGCCTGAAGCATACTTCGATCCAGGGGCTGCGTAGGTTCAGTATAGAGGGTTATAGCTTCATTGAGCAGAACCCGGATAAGGGCAACGGGTGGGCTGAGATGGCGAGGGAAGGTCATCGGATATTGTGGGTGATGAAGGGTGGTAGTTATCTCGCCTAGGTACGCGACGGGAAGTTCTACGATTTCAGAGAACGGAGTTAGCGTCTTCCTCCATGTTCTCGTGTTTCTGCCTTAGTTTAACATGTTCTAAGACGGGTTTAGATGCCTATAGTCAAGTTTTGATTGTTTTCCTTGTTTCCTCCGGAAATTCTCCGAGTAGCTTCCCGATTCTAAGGCTCGCGATGTGTTGTTTGAACTCTTGCTCGGTGTACTTTATGCGGTATACTCTTTGGTGGCCTCCCTTTCCGGTGGTCTCAGTGTAGGTTAGTAGTTCTTCGTCTACCATGTGGTTGAGGTAGTTGATTATGCTGGCTCTGCTTATGGTGTCCTTGAGTCGGTCGTTGACGTTCTCTCAGACGGCTCTGCTGTTGGCGCCCTCTGGCTGTATGGTCCAGAGGTAGCGTAGCGCCTCTACCTGCCATGTCTTGAAAAACATCTTCAGGTTCTCTTTGCTTGTGTCGAGCGTGAGGGGCATACGGATCGGTTTTCGGGTTCTTTTAATAAGGATTTGTGAGTGCCATTTTCCTGTATTTTTATATATAAATAAATATATGGGGTGGGGTTTTGAGTGTTAAAGGATGACCCTTAAAGAGTAGGGATCCACTTACTCGACTACATTCTGGATAGCCTCGTGATTTCGCTTTTAGATTCTACTAACCAAGTAACATGGTAAAACCGCTGTTATTGTTGTCTCATGAAATGTTTCAACCGATGATGGGGGAAGTGATCTCGCTGGTTCTCTACTCTTATTAGTTTTTTCTAGGATCTTGTTTACCCTTGCATCCTTATCGATGATGCTTTCGTTTATGGATGCCGAGTCTCCGAGGGTTAACTGGTTTGCCTCTAGAAGAGGGGGAGTGTTGCCGGCCTTGGAGCAAGGGTGACAATCCTTGGGCGCGGGAGCTCGCCTGGCCGGGCAATGTCAACTCTCCCTGCAACGTTTTCCCCGGTATCCAGGATCCAAAGGCTCCATTAGGCCTTTAGCCCTCCCCGTAAAGGGATGGGGTGTGTAAAGTATAAAGTTACGAGATATAGATGAAGGTGAATCCTTCGACCTAGGGGGCAGGCATGATGTTTTTATCCAGCAACCTTCATGTCGAGCGCTCAGCAAGGAATTATGTAGGTTGTTTGTAGATCGTTAATACAATGTACTAGAGCTTGGAGCCTTTCCGTCGGCGAGTACGTCGTAAAGGTCGTGGTGGATGAGGAGGGCGCTGTGGGTGAAGGGGACGAGGGAGACAACGAGTTGTCGGGGGTCGTTTCGTCTGTGGGGCGGCTAGAGGAGGAGGGGGACCAGACCTTGTTTTTGGTGGGCTTGGCTGCGGTAGCCGTGGCCGTGATCCTACTTTACGGGGTGTATAGTCAGTCGTTCGGAGGCGGGGTTTCCACCACGGCGGCTGGAGCCAGGTGAGGCAGCTGGATCACGGGGGCGTCTATTGGCGTGGGTTCTACAGCATTCCATCCAAGCGTAAATGCAGTAGCAACAAGGCCCCAGAGGAGGCTGAGAGATACAAGAACAATCGGAGTAGATGCGAGGCTGTAATGTAGCCATCGGTGGTTTTCCCACCCCATGACGACTGCGTACCAGTGGTCCGCGTCCAGTAGTACACCGGGAGCGCTAATAGCAAGCCCAGTGAGAACGAGACGATAAAGTGCTCTACGGCGAACATGCATCACATTGACCGAGTGTCAGGGCGTTAAATCGGTTTGTGTGTAGTTTATATCAATGAGATGTTTGTCGGGGTTTTAGCTAGATCTTGTAACTAACATGCTAATTTATTTCATAGATCCTATCTGTGCCTAAAAGAACGTTATTTTATGTTCTTTTTCTGTTAACGAGTTTCCTTGGGTTCAACGATTGTTAACGTTTCTTCTAATCGTTCGGTTTCTCTCTCGGATTTTTCTTGGGTTCCTTTTATCCAGTTCTCGGCCCAGATGTTCTCCTGCTTTATACAGTCGAGACATTTGTATTCCCTGTCGCATTGGATGTTGGGCTCAAACTCGCATTTATTAAAACCCATTAATGTACTCCTTTTATATATTATTTAACTAGTAGATATATTTTATGTATCTTAATTTCATCTCATATTGGTGAGACATTATTATAGTTAATGTTATATGGATTTATGATCTATATTTTCTCATGTCAGGTGTGGTTCAACATGTCAGTTCAAACGCCAAGATAGGCAAAAACGTCAGGATGTGGCATTTTACTTACATAGGCAACGACACCGAGATAGGAGACAACACCAAGATAGGGTCCCTTGTTCACATAGATTATAACGTTAAAATCGGGTCAGGCTGCAAGATAGAGGGCATGGCCTACATCCCACCCCTGACCCGTATAGGAAACAGGGTGTTCATAGGCCCTGGGGTGATATTCACCAACGACCCGTACCCCATGTCGGATAAGATGGTCGGCGTCAAGGTGGAGGACGACGCCGTCGTCTGCGCTGGAGCCGTGTTGAAGCCGGGAATAACCATCGGAGCTCGTTCCGTGGTCGGCATGGGGGCCATAGTAACACGTGACGTCCCCCCTGAGGCGGTGGTCTACGGGAACCCGGCTAGGGCGAGGTATGGGTTAGAGGAGTACCTCGATAGGAAGAGGGAGTGGGAGTCGACTCCATAGAGGCTATTGCTCTTTTCCTCTTCTGATCATTCCAAGGATCTCGCTGAGGGTCTCCCTGATGTTGTCCTCCATCTTCTTTAGGTCCTCCTCCGCGCTGCCTATCTTATTTGTTGCCCCCGTCAAAGCAGACCTTACAGCTCGCAGAGTTTGCAGCTGACCCTCGACGTCCTTTATCTTGGCTTTGAGGGTGGAGGTGTCGAAGCTCACGTCCTCCCTCAGAGCGGAGCAGACCAGCTCTGCTCTGGCGACGTTGTAGGCTATCTCGAGGGCGAGGGGGTCTTCTTCTTGGGAGACGCTGCACACGAGGTTGTTTCCCGGGTATATCCTGAAGCATCCGCAAGAGTCGGGTATCTTGTCTTCGTGGACTGCCCCGATGGCGTATTGTGCTCCCCGGTTCTGCTTGGCGTCATCGAGTTCCTTGAAGAAGCTGTTCTTCCCGCTCATCGTGGGCTTCCTGTTCTTCACCTCCACGACTATGCTACGCTCGATGTTCCCCGTGTCCCGGGGGTTAACCCTTATCAGGACGTCTCCGACCTCCCCCAACGGGCCTTTCTCCCTGCCGACGTGCTCGACGGCGTCGTTGTGGCTTCGGGCCAGGGCGTCTAGGCACTCGTAGACGTGGGACTCGAGGTCCAGCCCCTTCGCCGTCCCTTTTTCCCGTTCCTCCTCCGCGGCCTCAGCTGCGCCTAGCTCGACGAGAACCTTTGTGAAGCCTTCGTCCATCAACTTCACAAGCCTGTTGAAGGCCGTGCCCTCTCGGTCGATTTCCAGTTCTTCCCTCAGACGCTTCCGGAATCTCCCGATGGGGGTGGTTTCGTCGTCGGGGTTCAGGACCCTGTAGATCTCCCCTCCGTCTTTCCCGAAGTGTGCGTCCAGCTGGTTCTTCAGTTTCCCATCTTCCCCGAGGAACCTGTCCAGGTCTGTTCGGAGGCTTCCCCGGTCCGAGAAGATTTTTTCAAGCTCTTTTTCCATCTCTTTCTGCATCAGCTCGAACTCTTTTCGCACGAAGTCGACCTGCATCCTGGTCTCGGAGCCCTGGAGTGCGATGGCACCTATCTTCAGGGCTCGGCACACAAAGTCGGCTCTCTCGTCTTCCTCCATGCTTGACAGGAGGTTGTAGAGTTGGGGGTCCTCGATCCACACATCCAGGGCTATGGACATGCTGTCTGTGTCTAGGTAGGTTTGGTTGACGGTGATTCCTTCCACTGATGACACCTTTATCTGTAGATGAGATTAATTCTTTTGACTTGGGTTTTATGGAAGAGTGTTGAGTAAGAAAAGAGGTGGTTTATTCGTCCCTTAGATATGAGATGGAGATGCATTGAGTCATGGATGCTTGTTTGGCGCATCTTTTTTGGAGGTGCGAAGATCCTCTTCGCTTAAGAGGATCAGCTCCTCATCATAGCAGCGTTTACAGAGTCTGGTGTATTTCCCTGTATAGCCGGAGAAGTTTGTGATCTTGGCGCCGCATTTCTCGCATGTCAGACCTTTCACCCTCTGCCGTGGTTGGCGGCTACCTTTTCGACGCCTGCAACGATGTTCTCTAGGTCTTGGTCTGTGAGGGCGGGGTGCATCGGTAGGCTGAATATCCTCTTGGCCGTCTCCTCTGCAACCGGGGTGGGCTCCGGGTTCAGCGTCTCCCGGATTACTGGCTGCTGGGTCAGGGGGGTGGGGTAGTGGACGGCGCAGTCGATGTTCTCGTGTTGGAGCGCCTCCATGAACTGGTTCCTGGTGCAGCGGAAGGCTTCGGGGTCGAGTGTGAGGCTGAAGTAGCTGTAGCTGGGCTCCACCTTGGGGGTCACCCTCTGGGGCGTGAGGCCCTCTATGCGGCCGATCTCTCTGCGGAGGTAGTTCCCGCACTCCCTTCTTCTTTTGAGGAACCCGTCGAACTGCCTAATTTGGTCTAGGCCGATGACTGCGGCTATCTCGGTGAGGCGGTAGTTGAAGCCCATCTGGACGTGGTGGTACCTGGCTTCGTCGCCGTGTGCCCTCAGCAGCACTCCCTTTCTGTAGAGTGTCTCGTCGTTGGTGGTTACCATGCCTCCCTCGCCGGTGGTCATGGTCTTGGATGGGTAGAAGCTGTAGCAGCTTAGGTCGTCGTATCCTCCTATGTCTTTTTCGTTGTATCTTGTGCCGTGGGCTTGGGCCGAGTCGTGGATTAGAGAGAGGTTGTGGTCCTTGCATATGTCTTGGAGGCTTTGGATGTCGGCTGCGTTTCCGAATAGGTGGACGGGTACGATTGCCCGGGTTTTGGTGGTGATCTTTTCTTTCACGTCCTCGGGGTCGATGATGAAGGTCTCTTGGTCTATGTCGGCGAACACGGGCCTGGCCCTGCTGTAGTGGACCATGCTGGCAGTGGCTATGAAGGTGAAGCTGGGGACGATGACCTCGTCGCCGGGGCTAAGTGTTGAGAGGTATGCAGTGTGGAGGGCGGCGGTGCCATTGTTGACGGCGTAGGCGTACCTGGCCCCAACTTTTTTCGCGAAGAGATTCTCGAATTCTTTTACCTTTTGTCCCTGCCGGAGCTGGCCGGTGTCTATTATCTTCTTTATTTCGTCGAGGACTTGGGGTTTTATGATGGGTTTGGCTATGCTGATCTTTTGGGGTGAGATCGGTTTACCTCCATCAATTGCTAGTTTTTCCATTGTGTACTCACACCCGCTGGTCGTATTTTTTGTTTACTTGGTTTAATACTTTGTTATGAAAGTTAATTCACATGTACCCAGCTTGATAATCTTTCTGGCTGTTTCTTTGCTAGTTTCCTATCCCAACTCCCCTGAAGGTGAACCCGGCTTCCCGAGCCTGTCTCGGGTTGAACACGTTGCGTCCGTCCACTATTATTGGGGTCTTCATCTTTTCTCGCAGCCATTTGAGGTCTATGTCATAGTACTCCCGGTGCTTCGTGACGACGGCGATGCAGTCCTTTCCCTCTAGTGCCTGGTTTAGGTCGTTGGTCAGGTTGACGTCTTCCTCGTGTTTCACATAGGGGTCGTGGACGACCACCTCGCTGCATTTCTTCTCCAGCCTCATGTAGAGGGGACGTGCGGGCGTGTTGCGTGTGTCGTCCGAGTTCTCCAGGAAGGCGTAGCCGAGTATGCTGATGCTTGCGTCCTCTAGCTTCAGTTTGTTCTCTGCCAGGCTTTCCTCTATGAGGCCGAGCATGTGGGTGGGCATCTTGTCGTTGATGGCGCGGCTGCTCACTATGATGGTGGGTGTCACTTTTTTCCTGCCGTATGTGTCTAAGCCGTGTTTGAGTAGCCATGGGTCCTTGGGTAGGCAGTGGCCCCCTACGCCTGCGCCTGGGATCATCATCATCCTGTAGGGGTTCTTGTCCGGGTCGCTGGGGTCGTGGGGTAGGCTGTTGACGTATCGGCGTACCTCGTGGACGTCTGCCCCCAAGGACTCGCATATGAGGGCTACCTCGTTGGCGAAGGCTATGTTGACGTCGCGGTAGGCGTTCTCCACTACCTTGGCTATCTCCGCTGTGAGGCAGTCGGTCTCGTAGACGGGGGCTTTCACTATTTTCCGGTAGAGTTCTGCGGCTCTGCTGGCGCACTCGGGGGTGATGCCGCCCACGATTCGTGGCATGTGGGTGAGGTTGTGGAGGAGTCTTCCCACCATGACGCGTTCGTAGCTGAAGGCGAGGTTGAAGTCTGTGCCCGCCTTCATCCCTGAGGCTTCCTCTAGGATGGGTTTGACCATGTGTTGGGTTGTGCCGGGGGCTACGGTGGACTCTACGCTGATGAGGGCGCCTTTCCTCATCTTTTCCCCGATTTCCCTGGAGACCTGTTTCATGGAGTCGTACTGGGGGGTGTGTTGGTCGTCGACGGGTGTCTGCACGTCGATGAGGATGACGTCGGCGTCTCTGTAGACAGAGGTGTCATCTGTGACCTTGAGTGATCCTTTTTTCACGACTTTCTGTATGAGTTCCTCGAGGCCAGGTTCGTCTCCCTCTATGGGGGATTTCCCCTGGTTGAGGTAGTCGATCTTCCAGCCTGAGCGTTGGGATCTTCGTTGTACGCCGGTGACGTTTATGCCTTCGGCGTCGGCGAAGAGGGCGGCTGAGGGGATGCCAACGTATCCCATGCCCACTACTACGAGGTGCATCATTTCTTGTCTCCTTAGAGGTAGGTGACTTTGCTTGTGTCTAGGTTGTTTAACACTATTTTCCCTACCTTGGCTGATTCTATGGCTGCCTCGCATACTTTCAAGGCTTTCAGCCCGTCTTCCCCCGTTACCTCGGGGGGTGTGTCGGTGCGTATCGATTTTATGAAGCTCTCCAGTTCCAGTTTGAGGGGTTCGGCGTTCTGGATCATGGGCTGGGTTATTTGTCTGTCGTTCTCTATGGTGAAGGTTTGGGTGATGTACTCTACGTTTACGATGCCTTCGGTGCCGGTTATGGTGAGGGTTCTCACCTTTTTGGGTGTGAGCCAGTTGGTTTCTATGAAGGCGGCTCGTTTACCGGGGAAGGTCATGACTATGTTGGCGTAGTCCTCGAAGCCGTGCTGGATGCTTCCGGCGTTGCTGAAGACGGTTGCGGCCTCGTCTTTGAATAGCTTGTTGGCTATGTCTATGTCGTGGACGGCTAGGTCTTTGATGACGCCTACGTCGCCGATGCGGACGGGCCAGCGGCTGACTCTGCGGGTGTGGGCCAGGATGACTCGGCCTATGGTTCCCTGGTCGACGGTCTTCATGGCTTCTCTTACTGCGGGGTTGAAGCGTTCGACGAAGCCCACGGTGAGGTGGACGCCGTGCTTCTTGGCGGCTTTGATGAGGGCCTTTGCCTCGCCCAGGTTGTTGGTCATGGGTTTCTCGACGAGGACGTGTTTGCCTGCCTCGATGGCTCTGAGGGCGAGGGTGGCGTGGGTGACTGTGGGTGTGCATATGGTCACGGCGTCGATGTCTGGGTCGTCGAAGGTTCTCTGTGGGTCTGTGCTGTTGTGGACGTGGTATTTGTTTGCGAGGGTTGACACGGTTTTCTTGTCGATGTCCACGACGGATTTGAGTTTGGTGTGGGGTAGCTCGGAGAATACCCGGGCGTGGTTTCTCCCCCAGACGCCGCAGCCTATCACAGAGACGGTGACCATTTCTAGGTTAGTTGTGTATACTCGTTAATATTAACGATTATGGGGGTAAGTGAGGTACATATGTTGCTGTGGTATATAGGCTTCAGGGAGACAGCCTTCAAGGAAGTTTTTCGGTACGGGGCTATACAGCCTGTTAATAATGCTGATGTTTCGGTTCGTGCTAGATTGTCAGGGGTACCGGGGCAGAGGGAGGGTTTAGCTTTGTGGGGCTGGTTCCTGTTTTAGTTTCTCTATCTGTTTTACCAGGTGTTTATGATTGTCTCTGGTTTTGTTTATGAGTGCCGCGCCCATCCGGGCCGCCAGCTCGGTGGCCCTCAGCCGGCGCATCGTGGGCTCCGTCTTGTCGTTGGCGATGGTTTGTGCCTCGTTGAGTGGCTTGATGAGGGTGATGTAGGCTCTCACCCGGTCTGGGGTTGGGTGGATGGGTATGGGGGCGAGGTTTATGGTGGTGTCCATGTCGTCGGTGCGTCGTCTCAGCTTGGGTGCGAGGTGTAGCCGCCTAGCCGTTAGGGTGAAGAGGCGGATGTCACTGATGAGGTTTTTCTCGCTGCGTCTCAGGCGTCCCAGGGTGGTGTGGAGGAGGGGGGAGTCTGTTCGTTTGAGGGTGCCGCTGAGCCAGTTGTGGAGGGCTTCGCGTTCGGCTTCGGTGAAGATGTAGGTCCTCATCTCTGGTACAGTGGCTGTATCTTGTTGGTTTCGTTTTCCGGGTTTCCTGGTTTGTGGCGCTTGTTTGATTTATTCTTTGATCTGTTTGGGGGTGGGGTGTCTTCCTCTTCAACGGTGTATCCGAGGCTTGGTTTCTCTTCCTCCTCCATCATCTTGTTCAGGTTCTCTATTTCTTTCTCTATGGTCTCTACCTCTATGTCGACTATCATGGTGTAGGAGGTGCTTATGAGGCGTGCTAGGGAGTTGGCTGCCTGTATTCTGATCTTCTCGTGGGTTTTCTCGGAGTTGATGATGGCCTCGAGGGTCTGTATGGCTTTGTCCAGCCTCTTGATGTACTCGTTTCGTTTCTTCTTGGGTTTTATGACGACTCTTCTGGGGGTTAGGTGGATCTCCAGGCCTTGGCCCTTCTCCTTTACTCTGGTCAAGCTTCAGCTTCCCGTGTATCTTGGTTTACCCTTTTTTTCTGGGTGGATAAGTGTATCGGGGGTTGTTGTGGTGGCCGCCATGGGTGATCCGGTGCGAGGGCTCGGGGTAGGTTCTTTTACTCTGCACCCTGTTGTTTTTCTATGCGTGTGGCTATGGTGGCTGGGACTCGGCCCCAGTTCATCAAGTCTGGTTCTGCAACTCGAGAGAAGTACCCTACTTGATACGCTTTAAAAAGGAATTAACCTGAGAGGTGACTATGGCGCGTCTGAATCTACCCTCAGAGAAACTCTCGACTTGGAAGGGGCCGACCCGATTCTCGTTTCTAAACTTCTCTCTGACAACTGATAGGGAGTGATCGAGTAGCGATCTCATGTCAGGTGAAAGAGTTCTGCGGGACACGGCCGCGTTGAAGTAATCTGTCGCCCTCTCCAGGCTTCCGTTGTAATGCGTCAGCGCGAATATGTCGTATGCATCCTTTTGCTTCATCCTCTCATCCATGGCCTGGCCCTTCAGGGCGATGGACCCGACCAGGTCAACTATCTTGAAAGCTGTTTTTGCTTTCCCATCTCCGGGGAGCTGTGCCTCTATCCGTTGGTCGAAGTTGAACTCGAAGGCGATGTTCAGACCCTCGAACATGAATGCTTGGAGGTCGTCCTGCACCTTCTTTAGGTCGAGGAATCTCTCTCCCTCCTTGTCGCACAGGAAGTCCAGGTGTATAGGGTAATCCTTCCCGTCGATGGGGGACGCCACATCCCTGACGAAGCGGAACTGGCTCTCAGGCTCGTACCCGAGTCCTATGATGGTCTTCCTGATGGTCTCGTATCTTGGCAGAATCTTCGGTCTGAGAACGAGGTCGATGTCTGTGCTTCCGCAGTGCTCGAAGTAGCCCCTAGTTATGAAGTATGGCGCCCATCCGCCTGACAAGACCATGTCTTCATGGTATCTCTTGAGGGCGACTCCGAGCTCCAGGAGGGCGGATTTAGATGCTTCAGTTATCTCGGTGGCGTACATGTGTCACGCCTCCGATCTCCATCTTTTCTCAATCACTTTCAGTAGCTCCCCCGCCGCCTCCTCTCCTCGACCAGGGTAGTTCAGCAGATCGACGTAGAGCTGTACGTCGGATACGACGTTTACGCCGTCAGCCTCCTGTGAGCCGTAGAACACGCCTCCGCTGGATGCGATTACGAATTTGACGTTTCCGTTCTCCTCCATGGGCATCAAGCCGAGTTGCTTTGCCCACTTGCCTGCATCGTCCTCGCTCATCACGTAGATGTGCACATTCGTAGGCCGTACGAATGGTGCCACAAGCAGGGCCCCGGCGAGGCCCGTCGCAGCGTATTTCGGTCCGCTAACGCCTCTGAGCTTGGTGAGGAGTGTGGTCACGTCTTCGTAGCCCGTATAGTAATCAGTGAAGCGGTTGTCCGCTGTGAAGTTGTTATTATTAGCCCATCCTTTTAGGAGCGCGAGTGGCTCCATGAGCTTGATCTCTTGGCGTTCGGATTCTCTGATGGCGTACCTCTCCTGAATGAGAGCCATACAGACCTCGTGTGTCCAGCCCAGTGCGGCGCCGGACTCCCTGCTAAGCCCACGGATGGTCCAGGTCATCGGATGGTTTACAAGTAGGACACGGATTACGTCAGCCGCCTTTCCGCTGAAGAGGTTTAATCTGCCCACCCATGATTCAGGTGTTCGGTCATATTTATATATGTTCGGTTTTACCGAACGTATATATAGTACACCGAACGTTAAAGGGGGCGCTCTTCATCCTATGGGGGTCTTACTTTCTACTGTATTACTTGACATTAACGCAGGTACATGTAAGTTCTAACGGGATAAATCATTTATGGACATGTAAATCTCTCAGTTCATATGATGACGAGGTTTCACGGGATGGTTTCTTAAGCATTAAGTTGGTTCCGATCGTTAAGGGGTAGGCTGGTGGGGCTTTGGGTTTAGCTGGTATCACCGGATTCAAGCTGTTTCGTTCAGGATGTGTGCCTAGCAACTGCCTTTCATCGGGTCGAGTTCGCGCGGTTCTTTCCGAGGGTTTCTCGGATGAAGCTGAGTATTGCCCTGGCTGCTTGGGTCGAGTCGTCCGGAATGTGGCTTTCCTTAACGTGGTCGTCTGATCCCGCGTGATAGTGCTTCGGGTAGGTTTTCACGTGGCTGTGTTTTGGGTGGGGGGCGTTGTCGTGCCTGTGTATCTCTCCTGTGACGTGTGTGCGCTCCCAGTGGTATGAATACTTGCCTGACGCTGAGAGCCAGACGTCCAAGTAGCTTCCGTCGACGATGTAGACCCTGAGCTTTGTGGGTGCGCCTGATGAGGTGCGGTGCGTCTGGGCGTCTTCAACTATGTCGGGGTACTCGTCGAGGATTGTGTCGGAGATGCTCTTGTAGAGGTCCTCCAACGCCGTTTTCCGCCTAGGTGGGTATGTTGGCCAGTTCTTTCCGGATCTTCTCGGCGTGTTTTACGAGGTTCTCGTATTGTATGAGGTCCTCCCATGCGGGGTGCTCGTCTACCGCTCCTTTCTTTATTTGGTCCTCCAGCTCGCGTGGGCTTTTGACGCCGTACTTGGTTTCGAGATCGTGGATTTCTGCCTTGGCTGCCCTGAGTCTGGCTCTGAGGTACTCTTTGACGCCGCCTGTGACAAGTACCTCCGGTGGTACGCCCAGGGACTTGGAGACTCTGTCGATGAGCTGGTTGGTCTCGGTCATGTGTGTCGTTTATTTGTTCTCTTGGTGGCTTTATAACTTAACGGAGGCCGTGTTTTGTCGTGTTTGGATGCTGGGTTGGGGGCTGGTGTTAACTCTTTTACTCTACACCTCTAATTGTTCTGTATGCGTGTGGCTCCGGTTGTTGGGACTCGGCCTCAGATAATCAAGTCTGCTCCCCTCATTAAGGAGGCTGGTAGGCGTGGTTTGGAGCTGGACGTGGTGCATACAGGACAGCACTACGATTATGAGCTGTCTAGGGTGTTCTTCAGTGAGCTTTGGCTGCCTGAGCGGGCTATGGGCGCTGACCATCATCGTGGTCGTCGAGTATCGGCACTGAGCCGGCCTTCCTGACCTTTTCGTGGAGCTTTCTGTCGGCGGTTATGAGGCTTGAGGACGCGGCCTCGCCGACCTTCACGCAGGATCTCATGGCCTCGCCCTTGAGGCTCTTGTAGGCGTCGTCATCGGCGTCCTTTATGACGATGGTTGTGCTCATGTTCTCAAATGAGAAGGTGATTGGTGTGGAGGTAAATATTACGTTCAAAGGTTTTTAATTTTAGTCGCGCACGCTATTGATTAACTCCCCTCTCTTATATCGGCTAATATTCTAGCTACAAGTTTCTTCTCCTTATGCGTTTTTGAGTCTCTGATAATTTTCGATAGGTCTTTATCCATGTCTCCTAGAAACTTGTATCCGTCTATTACCTTTGAGATCACCTCTTCTTTTGAGGGCAAGCTTCCTCTGCGAACAAGGCTTCTGAGATCTTCCCAGTCATAGTCACCTTTTTCCACTTTATCAAAAAATAATTCTGGATCGAAGGGGTCTCTCGCATTCCAGCATTTTACTACTACTAATGCTTTTATGGTATCTCTATTGTAAGGTCGTCCAGTGAATAAGTATAGGTCATACAAGTCTCTACTCCTGGCTCTTTGAAAGGCTGCTCTAATTTTTTCAGATAAAACTTCATCCCTTTGCATACATTGCACAGGAAATCTTTGGAACTCGCAATACTTGAAGTACATCTCACTTTGGAGAGGAAGTTCCGCTGTAGGAAAGACAGGTTGTTCTCGGAAGCTGACTTGGAGTTCAAAGACGGTTCCCGGATTCCAAGCGTGGGCGTATCTGACCACTGCTAGATAGGATTCCGGAGTCAGGTTCTCATCATCTATTGTGAAGTCTATGCCATACCAGCTTTTCTCGTCTAAAAGGTCTTTGATCTTTGCGCTTAGTTCCTCAGGTCTTATGTCGATACTTGTAAAGTCAAGGTCCATTGAGAACCGCCCTGTGTTCCCGAAATATATCTTCTTTAGGCAGGTTCCGCCTTTAAAGGCTAGTCTTGGAAGCATTGGTTCGGACATGATGCGTAGGACGTAGGTTAGTACTATGTCCCGCTCAGCCCTGTTCTCTGGTACCCTGCTTGAACGGGCGTAGAATGCTACATGTCTTCTTTCCAGCACCATTGCTCACCTTATCTCGATCTCGCTCAGCAGCTGAGATCTAGGGACGTTGTTAATTACTCTCCACTTCTTGGTTAGTTTACCTGTCTTCGGCCTCTTGGAGTCTAAGTATATGACTGTCCCTCCCACTTTGTCTAGCAACGTATTCTCTAGTTTAAGTGATAGCGGCTTCACGAGGTTTTCCTCAGCCAGAAAAGAGATGATGAAGCCCAATCTCTGGATGAGGGAGCGGGAGTTCATCTTTACAGCATATTTGACAAGCCTATCCTTATTAACTCGGGAAAGGCCCCTCCACGTAATCCCAGCTAGCTGCTCTACTCCACCGGCATATCTCGGTTTATCAAACGAGTCCACTAATGATTTTTCTGGCTCGGCCATGTTCACGTTGGTATCGAAAATGGCTTCTTTCCTGTAACCGAAGAACTTGTTCTCAGACAGAGTTATGAATTTAAAATTGCTGCCAGACCACTCGAAATCTGGCTTCTTCTTGGTTGTCGCAATGAATAAGGTGTAGGGAATCTGCGTCGTGAATCCATAATGGCTGTTGGATGTGTAGTAGCTGAAATAGTATGGCTCGATTAGAGAGGCGCCTATGACGTAGGAATTTGTTGGTGGTATCCTGTTTGGATAGCCATAGCTTAGGGGGATGAATTGGTATAGACCTTGGGTGACTCTCTCTATCCACTTCTTATCTTCGAGACTGTGAAGCAATAGATATGCATAATCCGGCGTACAATCCAAGGCCTCTTGAACGTCAGAAGGACGGATTATGGTTTTGTTTTCAGACTCCCATGTGGCAACTAGCCTAGCTTCGTTTGGCGAAAGATGCAGCGTTTCTCGCTGTCTCTGCAGCTCCGATTCTCTCAATTTTAAGCCATCTTTACTTGTTATCCCGATCTGCTCGAAGGTCAGCAGCTTCACCGGAATCCTTTCAAGCTCCTCTCTCACGGAGGCCTCTACTTCGGGGCCAATCACTGTCAGCTCGAACTTTTTCAATGTGGGTTCAATGTTGGAGATCGCGGTGAAGATGTTGATTATCTGGTCGAGCATGGTGCGCCCTATCTTTTTTCCGGTAACTTCCACGAAAATATCGGTATCGTCGCTCTTCTTGAAGTGGAAGTCGACGGTGATTCGACCTGGCAGAACCTCGTTTACCGCCGTGAGAGTGTGTTCCCTATATATTCGGGGGATCTCACGAGACGCGTAAGCCTCTAAGGCACCTTCCATGCCATTCACCGGGATGGGGAAGGCATCACGCATATTATAAATTTTTCTCTTTTTCTTAGTGTTAGAATTTATTATACTAAGATTCTCGGAAATTTTTATAATTAGTTTTGTCATTGACGTCCATGGACGTTTCCTTTGGGCTAAGTGACGGAGGTTCAGGGACGGCTGGATGACTTGGGGGGGGGGCAGGGCTTCATCGGGGGCCTCTCGACGAGGTGTTGAACCTGGTTCAGCTGGGTGAAGGTGAGTGTGACGCCTGGTGAGGTTCACTTGCCTCTTTTCTGTGTGTGTTGGATACTCTTTTAGATTGCTAGGAGAATCTTTCAACATGCGTGTGGCTCTGGTTGTTGGGACTCGGCCTCAGATCATCAAGTCTGCTCCCATCATTAAGGAGGCTGGTAGGCGTGGTTTGGAGCTGGACGTGGTGCACACGGGGCAGCACTACGATTATGAGATGTCGAGGGTGTTCTTCAACGAGCTTGGTTTTTATATGGTCTATATGTGACTAGGGAGAGGACCGGGATCACAAGGTAAAGAGACTAGTAAGATGCGGGTGGAGCCGGAGAAGACCGTAGCTATAGACTAGAGCAAACATGTTCTGTTTTTAACGTACCTTATATTGTGGTTATTTAAGCGAGGTTCAACATTATTATTTTTTGATGTGGATGTTTTCCTTGTAAAATAGGCAATGGTTTTTTATTGGACATATATCGCATTTTGGGTTCGAGCTACAGATCCCTAGACAGTTTTCTGTTTCTTTTACACAGCAAAAGAGCCATATAGCTAAATCTACTATTCCTGGGGCTTCAGATAGATCGATGTTCGATATCTTGAATCTCTTCAACTCTTCTCGTGCAAAGTTTGATAGGGTCTCATGGATGCCCTGGTATCCTTTTTCGGTTGTCATAGTGATGTCCACTTTCCTTGGTGCGTATCTGTGGAGCAGGCCTACTCTAACCATGAATCTTACCTCGTGTCTGTCTATGGGGGCTCTATTGAAGTATCCCAGGTCTCTGAGCAGGTTGTCCCTACCCTTGAAGCCAATTCCTTTTAAGTTTGTTAAATAAGGGTCTATCGATCCTTGTTCCGCGTATTCGTTTCTTTCATCGGCCCACTCTTTCAGCGTGTTGCTTTTTTCGAGTTGTTCTTTCAGTGCTTGGAAGGAACCAAGGATCGTGTTCTTGAAGCTTCCATCATTTAGCTTCGATTTTACTAGCGTTTCTAATGATCCGTCTTTCAACATTTGGAGGGTTACTGTTTCTAGCCCGAGCTTTTTCCAGTATATGGGTCTATAGTAGCTTCGGGTTACGATTATCTTGGCGATCGCGGTCAAGGCTTCTTCTGGGTAGCTTTCATGTTCTAGGGTTTCACGATTTTCTAAGAAAGTGTTGGTGTCTCTGGTAACGATCTCCTCTATGCTTTCAGATCCCTCTGATTCATGGTTTAGAAGCTGTTGGAACCAGTGAACGTCGCTTTTAGACATTTAATCACAGGTATAGATTAAAGATAGGTTTTAAGAAAGATTGTATGTTGTGGACCTCAACAGTTTCAATCGAATTAATTGAAGTCGTGTCTCCTTTTATCTGGAAGAAGTCTTTTATCAACATTTAATGACAAGTTCTATTGCCTTGAAGGCGTTGATCCTTGCTGGGGGTTTAGCTACTAGGTTGAGGCCTCTCAGCTTGACTAGGCCTAAGATTCTGTTCCCTTTGGCTAATGTGCCTCTCATCGATTACACGTTGAGGTGTCTAAGGGCGTGTGGCGTTGACACCGTCGTCATGGCTGTGAACAACCTCGCTGACGTGATCATGGGTTATCTGGGTTGTGAGAGTTTTGGTTTGGAGGTTCTCTACTCTGTTGAGGGGGAGCCTCTTGGCAAGGTTTTGCCTATCACGGGTGGCGTGTGATGGGCGGGAATATTTCTTTGCGTGTTTGGGTTATGTCATCGCTATTAGCGTGTCTGTGTCGATTGTGTTTGTGCTCGCGGCGTTAGCTGCTTTTTGGAGTTGCCTATCCTCCGTCACCAGGGTGTATCCTTCCTGTTGCGCTGTTGTTAGATAGGCTGAGTCGTAGTATGTCAGATTGCATTGGAACGCGTTTTCCATTATGGCTATGTGTGTCTGCCTGTTCTGTGCCACGTATGTTTTCATGAGGGCGGTGAGGTCGTGGACTTGCTCTATGGATTCAAGTGCGGTTTTTCTGTCTGGTTTCTTTAGCAGTTTATTGATCTTCCATATGGCGTTGCCCAGCTCGTAGATTGTTAGATCTAGTAGGAGTTCGTCTTTGAGGTGCTCCACGGCTTCCGTGGGGTGGTTCTTGGTTAGCAACATTATGGCTGAGGCGTCGAATATTTTTCTCATCTCTGTTCCCGTGTCTCCCGGATGGTTTTTATTATCTCCTCGTCGGGTACCTCTCTGAGTAGTTTGCTTAGTTTTTTTGCTGCTTCTTGGGCTCGTTGTTCTTGGATCTTTTTTACTTCGGCTTCTAGGGCTTTTCGGGTTACTTCGCTTATGTTTATCCCTGTCTCTTGGAGTTCTTTTTTTAGCTCGTCGGGTATTCGCACGGTTATGGATGCCATACTATCATGTATTTACGTTTATTGTCTTACGTAAAAGGTTATGCTTTTTCTGTATTAATTCGTTCATCTTTATACCGGCTTCTGGGTGGCCTCTTAGAAAGGCGATGAGGGTACCTGAGTCTAGGCAGACCAATCCGGTGCCTCTAGGTTGCGTGTCTCGGTGCGTGCAACACACGAATATTAGAAATAGTATTTACTCTATGGAGACATCCCCAGTTCGTCGAGTATTCTGCGGTATACCGTTGAGCTTATTCTAAGCCCAGCCTTCACGAGATCGTCTATGATCTGGAGTGCTTCCCTTTTTGTGATCGAGTCTTGCCTGAAGGCTTGAACGATGGTGCCGCAGGTGCCTATGGGCTTGATGTTCAATATTCTTGACACCCTTCTGGCCTCTCTGTCGTCGGCGATGAAGTAGGCGGCGTCTAGCTGTTTACAGAGCTTGAGGGCCTCCTTCTCCCCGAGCCCCAGTCTGGTGTTGGTGTCTAGGAAGCTGTACTCGGCTTCTACCTCGGGCTCTACCCGCTCTTTGATGATCCAGGTTCCGACGGCTTTCTCTATGATGGAGGCGTCTGGTATGTTTAGCGCTTTTCCCTGTGTCACGGCTTCGTCGTAGACGGCCTCGGGGATGTGGATTTCTGGGAAGACTTCCCTGATGATATCTAGTCTGCCGATCTTGGCCAGGTAGATGAGGGGTGTGGAGTCTGAGACAGCCGCCTTGGATGGACTAGTCATTCCCGAATGCCTTCAAGTCCTCTTCCAGGTCCTCGACGTCGTACTGGGGCTGTATGTTTAGCTTTGCTAGTACGTCGATCATCTCCCAGACCGTGAGCCCCGCGGTCTCAGCCGCCCTGGGAAGCGTGGCTCCGCCTTCGGCGTATGATTCTATGGCTTTCTGGAGCTTCCATTCCCGTATGTAGTGTTCCAGCGCCCTGTCGAGGACCGTTGACTTGTCCACCTTCTCCGCTCTCGCGATCTCCTCTATCTGGCTCACCCTTTCCTGGGGGAGCCGGGCTGACACGACCTCTTTGGCCAACACCATCACCTCGTATACGTTGTAATACGGAGTATACGTATTTAAACGGTTCCCCGTGACAGGCCCAAACTGTGGCGGAGGTCCCTCAGCTGGGCGCGGAGGGCATGAGGGTGTTGGGGTTTGAGTTCGTCCACTTTGGGTTGTTTAGCTGATGTTGTGAAGAGGGGTATGGAGCTAGAGCCTGTTTATTCGTTCAGGTTTGAGACCCTTTTTATTACATCATCACTTATGTAAAAACCAAGGTTTTTCAGGGTTTGCACCGTCTCGATAAACTCGTTCAATGAGTAGAGCTTGCGGTCGTACATCGTCCTGAGAACCTTCAACGTGCCACCTATTGGTATACCCATACTGGTTGCTTTCCTCCGGGCAAGACGATCATCTATGATTAAGGTGTCTGCTTTTTCCTCGATTGCCAACGTAATGGCTTCTGCTTCGCCCTTTCCAAGAGGATCTATTAACGCAGCGACCATTTTACGGTCTTTTGGCTCTTTAACCGTGACTTCGCCTCGGCTCTTTGCTTTCGCTAGTTCTCTGTCGCCTTTCAGCCCCTTACCTTTAACGCATATCTCTACGTAGACAGCCTTCGGGATGATTATTTCCTGAAAAAGGTTCTTCAATAATCTAAGGTGTCCGGTTTTGCTTAATGCTATGATCACTGATGAGTCGAGGACCGCCTTCAAACCTCGAGCTCCTGCCGGGCTTCCTCATCCGTGTAAATATAGGCTGGGATGTTTCTGTTCTTTAGCTCGATGAGGAACTCCTGGAGGGGCATCTCGGCGATCTCCGCGGCCCTGTTGAGGCTGATGATTTTCTTTTGGAAGACCTCTACTGCTGTCGCTAGTTTTACGTCGCGCTCGGATATTGATTCAGGTACCCGTATTTCTATGGTCTTCAACGTTGGCCTAATTACTACGTGTGGCTGGTGTTTATTATAGTTATAGTGGGATTCTTTTTAGTAATAGGTTATATTTTATAGCGGGAATTTTGGGTGCTTTCCTTGTTTTATTCTCTGTTCAGTTTTTTGATTATGAGGGCTGCGACGTGTTGTTTGAACTCTTGCTCGGTGCCTTGTGTGGTATATTCTTGGTGGTCTCCCTTGCCTGTGGCCTCGGTGTGGGTTAGTGGTTCTTCGTCTATCGTTTGGTTGAGGTGGTTTATTACGCTGGCTCTGCTTATGGTGCCCTTGAGTCGGCTGCGTAGGTTCAGTATAGGAGGCTATGATTTCGTTGAGCAGAACCCAGGTAAGGGCAGCAGGTGGGCCGAGATGGCGAGGGAGGGAAACCGGATATTGTGGGTGATGAAGGGCGGCAGTTATCTAGCTCAGGTGCGCGACGGGGAGTTCCGTGATTTCAAGGAGAGGGGGTGGAGGCGAGTTTGCGTTTTCCTTTTAATTGGTTACTTATTGTAAGCGTTTTTTTCCAGAGGGCCCTCCACGATTTTTTTAGTTAAAATATGCTGGTTTTATCATGATTCCGTTGAATTATACAAAATAGCCAAGTGTATAATAAAGAGGAATGTTTCGGGAGATGTCTCCACTGGTGATGGGGATTCGAGTCATCAATAGGCTAGAGAGGAGAAGGTTCAGAAATACAATTTTATTTATATGCTTATAAGAGATCATGACTTTTTATTTCATAATATTTTAAATCAAATAGATATAATTTGTTTTAGATCTATGCCAAAATTTTGTCCGGAATGCGGTTCTCAAATAAAATTTGAAAATGCAAAGTTTTGTACTAATTGTGGATTTAATTTTCAAGATAATATCTCAACTGCATCTGAAAGTGATACTAAAGTTAAACAAAATGTTTCGTTCAACATCTTTCAACTTGGAGAAAAAATGGAAGAGGCTATAGAACAAATATTTATCGCTAAAGGCTATAAAACAAAAAGAAGGCAAAGAATCAAAGGAAAATCGGGTACCATAAATGAAATAGATGTTTTAGCAATAAAAAATAGAAAAAAAATTGCTATTGAATGTAAAAACCATTCAACACCAATCGGACAAAATCTAATCAGAGATTTTTATACAAAAATAAAAGAAATTAGAATACCTAATGGGTTTTTTGCTTCCAACTCTGATTTCACCAGTGGCGCGATCAAGTTCGCACAACAGAACAATATCACACTTTGGTCAAGAGAAGAAATAATAGAAGAATACTGGTTAGTTAATGTTGGGAGAACAAACGTAGGAAAAGAGCATAATCTAAAAAACGCATTACCTTTAAATATAGATTACGAAAAAGCAATTAAATTAAATTTAGAGAATTATGATAAAATAAAGATAAATTCCTCAAATTTATTTTATAAACCATATTACGTAGTTGAATATGTGTTTAAAGATAAATATCATGATCCTACGAGAGAGATCCATACATTTTATGATGAAGGATTAGTACTTATAGATGGATTAGATGGAAGGATATTGAATAAAACAGATACCATGGGTAGATTAAAACAAATAATTAGTAACTCAGATGAGGAAGTAGATACGAAAGTATATGATGAATTATTAAATTATAATAAAGTTGAGAATTATAGAATAAACTCTGATTTTTTTAATGTTAATGTCATGGAACCTCAGGTTCAAAATAGATTCATAAAAAAATTAGCTACAGATTATATAACAGAGAAAAACACAAAAGAAATAAATTATATACCTAAATCATCAGAAACAATTTTTGATGGAAAAAGTGTCACCTATAAACCTAAAAGTAAAAATATTATGCTGAAAAAAGTAAATTTTCTGTACGTTCCAAAATGGAAGATCGAGTTCCAATCTATCGATAATTATTATACAAGGGAAATTTATGGCCATACAGGAACTAAAATTGAAGATACAATAGAGTACTGTCCTTATCACTTTCAGCTTGGTGGTTTGAGGTTAGTAACGAAAGCTACTCACGCCGTGTGTGAAGTTTGTGGTCAGGCTCTGTGTAACGAACATATCACCCAATGTCCCCTTTGTGGAAAATGGTTGTGCATGGAATGTGGAGTCAAGTGCAGTAATTGTAATCGAATATATTGCGTGGAACATATAAATAATCTATGTTCAATAAGCCAAAAAGAGATTTGTGATGAATGTACTTCTATCTGTCCAATTTGTGGCAATATGTACAGCAATAAGTTTGAGGTTGAGTGTTCTGAATGTGGCTCCATAGTATGTAAAAACTGCTCGCAGTCAAAAGGAATGATAAGAAGAAAACAATTCTGTATTAATTGTTTATCAGATTTATGATTGTAGTGGTATTATTTTAGTTCTATGCTTGCATATGAAGGCACACATGCAAGTTTTTAAATGAAATTATTTATTTTGGAGGGAGTGTGTTCATTTTTTAAGCTGCCCTTGCCAGGAGTTTGCTGGGTGGCGGGTTTTCCTCTGAGTTTCTGAAAAAGGGCGTGTGGGTGGATTAGCCCCCTTTTGCATTCATTCACTGAGGGCCCCTGTGAAACTTTCTTTTCTATACTTATCCAGTATATCTCCCAGAGGAGTTAGAAAGAATCGTTTTTCAGTTCATTAGTGAATTGAGATGGATTTTTCATTTTATATTTTAGTTTATCCATTCTTTCATTGAAGCAGTTCTTCGTTCCTGTTCTTTGGTTCTAGAAGCGATCATTTTTCTGCCTTCTTCTGGGTCGTTGAGTATCTCTTTGAGTCGGCCGTAGTCTCTTGCGATTGCGTTTCCTGCCACCCATGCTCCGGCGTTGAAGTCTAGTGGTGAGCAATCTGCTTGTCTGCATAACTCTATTATATCGTGTTTTTTGGCTTTGTATTTGTTACCTAATATTATCTTGAGTGCTTGTTCCACCCACGTGTCTATTGGCTGGAAGTGGGGGTGATAGTGTCTGTCGGTTTCGAGGTGACGGTAGGCTATGTCTCGTAGGTAGAGGCAGGTTATTTTGTCTCCTACGCCTCGGATCGAGTTTATGAACTTGTAGGCGGCTGGAACTTGGTTTGATGATAATAGGTCTTGGGCGTATGTGTAGAGGTTGACTGCTTTTTCCTGTGATAGTCTTCGTAGGACCCCTTTGTCTGATTTCATAGGGTTGTGGGTTTCGTTTAGTTTTGGTTCATGATACTTATCTTTGGCTATATCTTTGTATGTTTTCCATGCTTTTTCTGCATCTTTTTTGGTTATTCTGGTTATCTCGTCTTTGAACGTTTGGTTTATGGCCAGATTTGCTAGGGTTCTGTATGATTGGGCTGCTCCTTGTCTTTCATATGCGTAGTTATGTAGAAAGTTTAGCAGGGCTTGTTTCGGTGTTTCGGGTGGGTCTTCTAGCCATCCGTTCCAGAAGATGGTTGAATAGCTCGCTGTGTTGTTGGCTAGGTCGATTTGACTTTGTTTGAATTTCTTCATTTATCTCACCGTTTAGATTATTGTTTTTTTTCAGGTGGATCTTATAATTCATATGTAGGTTCAATCCATAATAATAGTTAATTAAAATATATTATTCGGGGAGACGAAGAATGTTAGGCTCTTCGTTGATGGTGACTATGAGGGCCTTAGTACAGGCACCACCGTCAACGTGAAGCTCCACAGTCTGGCGGGATGGATTACATCAAACTTAATATTATTTTAGCAACTTTAAAAGGAAAATAAATTAAATTTATTTTAATGTTTAACCTCGTCCTTTCGCCTGTATAGCCGGTGGGTCGTCGGGTGGTGTTTAGGGTTAACTCTTTAGGTTTATTCCTCCATTTATCTTCCATGCGTGTGGCTCTGGTTGTTGGGACTCGGCCTCAGATCATCAAGTCTGCTCCCATCATTAAGGAGGCTGGTAGGCGTGGTTTGGAGCTGGACGTGGTGCACACGGGGCAGCACTATGATTACGAGTTATCCCGGGTTTTCTTCAACGAGTTTGAGATGCCCGAGCCGATTATGGATGCTGACCATTATCGGTGTCGTTTTTAAGGACTAGGTGAAGCAGCTTTCTGGTGGTTATGGTGGGGGTGAGTTGTGCTTTGAGCAGCTCCTTGTCCCCCGTCACCAGGTAGTCGGACCCTGAGTCTATGGCTCCGAGGGCGACCGGGATGTCCTTGCGGTCGTTGAGGGTGTGGAGGTTGGAGAGGATCTCCTCGTCGGGTGGGTCCTCCGTCACCGTCATGCAGGCGTGGAGGTACTTGATCAGGCCCTCGATCTCCTCCGGCGTCAGGTTGAACTCGGGTCTCCTGAGGACGGCTGAAGCCTCCGAAAGGACGTAGTGGTTGGTCTGGAGCCTGACTGCGCCTACCCGGCCCAGCTCCAGGAGGGTGGCCTCGTTGCCCTCGAAGAGGAGGCCGCTTGCGATGGTGTTAGCGTCGAGGAAGGCGCGTAGCGGTTTTCTCCCAGGCAGCCTCGGATTCCTCCTCGACGATCTCCTGGAGGCGTCGGCGGGTTATGCCGGTCTTCTTCACCTTCTCCCTGATGAGGGCGAGGAGGCGCTTCTCGCCCTGGAACTTCTTGATGAGGTAGGTGTCGCCTATCTTCTCTATGACCACGTAGTCGTCTTGGGTGAGGCCGAGTTCCTCTCTGACCTCTTTGGGTAGGGTTATCTGGCCTACGGAGGTGACCTTGCTTATGTATGTCTCGGCCATGTGGTTCGCCGTTATCGGCTGGGACATTGGGTTATTTAAGAATTTCTTAGATGGCGTGTTGGCTGGCTTTGTTCACGGTTTGTGGACGTATTGTTTATGGGCCGTGAACAGCGCTGGGTGGTGGTTGTTTGTGGTTGTGAGTGCGTGTGGGGGGATCCAATGTCGTCATCGAGGTTCAACGTTTCCCGGGGTTGTTTGCTGATCGGAGGTCTTCCCGGGCTCCTTTGGGCTGCCTGTAGTCTTCGCCGTGGAAGCCCTTTTTCACATTGATCTCAGGTCGAATACGGTTAAACCGAGTTCTTCCTGGTTTTGAATTATGTATTTGTCGCTTGTGATCAATGGCAGGCTGTGTATCTTCGCTGTTGCGACGTGGTACGCATCGAAGTAGTGAAGTTTCCGAGGGCCTCGATGTCGTTGATAGAGCATCAACGCGTTGTATGTGATGGCGGGAGTCAAGGGCAGGGGCGTGTGTGTTATGGAGGCTATTGAGATGATGACCTGCGCCGCTTCCATAATAGATAGTCCTTTGGATCTCAGGGCCGTGGTTATGTCTTCGTAGAGCATGCTCGAGACGTAGGCTTGGGTCCTGCCTTCGAGGATCTGGTTTACTACTTTCTCCGAGTGGGCGATGAGGTTGTCGGCTTTGATGTAGGAGATGAAGACGTCGGAGTCGATTAGGCGTCTATTGTCGGTCTCGTTTGAGGACATAGTCTTCTCCTGCTTCCTCCAGTTCTTCGATGGTCCATGGGATGTCGATTGATCCTTTTACTTCCTCGGGTTCGGGTATTGGTACCAGCTTGATTATTTTCTCCTCGTAGTATGCGATGAATCTTCTGGATTGTATCTTTTTCCGTATATCCGAGGGGAGGGTTAATCTGCCTCGGTCGTCGAGGGTTATCTCACTCATTTTACCCATTTACTGGTAGGGATACCCGCGGTTATATGTTTTTTCCCTTCATGTGTGGGCCTTACCCACAAGAATCCATGGTAGAGACGGCTGGATGGCTTGGGGGTGGTCAGGGCTTCATCGTGGGCCCCTCGACGAGGTGTTGAACCTGGTTCAGCTGGGTTAAGGTGAGTGTGACGCCTGGTGGGGTTCACTTGCCTCTTTTCTGTGTGTGTTGGATAATCTTTTAGATTGCTAGGAGAATCTTTCAACATGCGTGTGGCTCTGGTTATTGGGACTCGGCCTCAGATAATCAAGTCTGCTCCATCATTAAGGAGGCTGGTAGGCGTGGGTTGGAGCTGGATGTGGTGCATACGGGGCAGCACTATGATTA
>CAZEMD010000003.1:0-26048 GCA_964513225.1 uncultured Candidatus Bathyarchaeia archaeon
TAAATAAAAAAGAAAAAATCAACTTATCCAAGAGTACTTGCATATATTTATTATAATTTAAGCTCAGAATATGATATTTACTATATTATAATTTATTTCTATATCTCCTATTAAACCTCTTTCTCATGTAAACTCCCTTATTAGGAAAAACATATATATACAATAAAACATAAAATATAGTGCCGCTATGTGGTGATAACATTAGGTGTGAGAGAACTATGTTACCTAAGCATAAACGAGTTATAACCTTAGTGGTAATCTTACTGATTTCAACTATCCTAAGTAATGTTTATTTTTATGCAAAATCGAGTGAAGAACTTGAGGACCTAGATAGTCTGGGGGTGGATGCAAAAGACGCCTCCTATTCAGCTCTTGACTATCTGGAGGGATATGACCTTACCGAAGAGTCTGATCCCAGACTAAAGGAGTTATCCCAAAAAACGCTAGATCTAGCATCAAATGTACCCTCTATTCTGAATAAAATATATGGTGGAAAATACGTTAATCCCGCTAATAACACATTGTTTATCTCAATAATAGATGATTCTTCCAGTGTAAAAGAAGAGATCATCAATCAGTTAAACCCCGACAAAGATCTTACAATCATATTCAGGAAATGTGATTATACAAAAGCTCAGATAAAAAAAATGCATGATAAAATAATTGAAAGTGACTTGAATCTGGAGTATAAAAAATATAAAATAACTTCTATTATGTTCCTCGAAGAGGGAAAATTGTTAATTCGTCTGAATGAGGTTAATACAGAAACGGTGAGAGCGTTTTTAGATTCATTACCCACATCGGTTCCAAAAGATGCATTGGTAATTAGACGTGGATCCTTAGCAAAAACAGCTTCTCTAACTGCTTACCACAGACCACTAATAGCTGGAATAATGTTTCAAGGGAGAGTCGGTCTAACTGAATTAAAAACAGGTACTCTAGGATTCTATGGGACGGATTCAGAAAACGATGATGGTATTTTAACTGCTGGACATTGTGTAGCAGATGGTTGGTTCGATGGGGCTTATCAAGAAGTTTGGGCAATATCTGGGAAAAAAATAGGTGTTACTAAAGAAAAAACTGAAGCAGGATACGCAGATGCAGCATGGATTGAATTGGATAACGGAGTATCAGGATCAAAGATGCTTCATCCTGAGGTGGGAGGATATGACTACATTGTTAAATACCAAGATGAACTAGACGATCTAGATCAAGGGGATACGGTAAAATACATAGGATTTGTAAGTGGATATGTCACTTGCCATATAGAAGGAAAGGGAACAGTCTGGAACACAAATGCTAGTGCTTACGTATTTAATCAAATAATCCTTGATGAGCCTTGTGTATATGGCGATAGTGGAGGACCAGTGTATTCTCAAAACTACTACATGGACAACATTTTCCATGTAACTGCAAAGGGAATAATGTGGGGATTTGATGAAGATAGTGGATTCGCCAGTCCTATTGATGGTATAGAAGATAGCCTTGATCTGACTTTTGACCTAACCGATTAAACCTTTTTTATTAACTTGTTTATTATAATTTTCTAGATAGACAATAATCGGTACTTACATGAATAATTTAAGAAAAACCGCACCAATAACTAAAAATCAGTCATCAATATTACAAAATACAGGATTTTTACTAGTAAATTTATAAGAAAATATTCTCCTTCCACACCATCCTTTATTCCATTACACAGAGTTCTCCGATTTTGAGGAATATCCCGTAAACAAGGGAAACACGGTCTCTACAGTTAAGACTAGAGAGAGTTCTATTCGATTCCTTGCTAGAAGATCTGGTGATTTATGGGATATGGAAGATGTAACGAGACTGATAAATAAATCTATTTGGGTTAACCAGAGAAAATGCGGCTGCGTATCTTTATAAGGTCGTGGACCTGTAGGAGCGGGGTTCCCTAGTGGCCAAAGGGGTCAGGTTCAGGTCCTGATGGACTAGTCCTCCGTGGGTTCGAATCCCACCCCCCGCACCAACACAAGATTAAATGTTATTCCGTAGGCTGAGATGTTCGCTGTGCTCTATTTATGTTCGCCAAAAGCGAACGTTCGCAATCAGCGAACATTTATATACAGTAGCGAACAGGCTCACATGCTGAGGAAGGTAAGGAACGTCTTCGAGCCAAAGGCGTCACGTATTTTACGGTGTCTTCTAACCAATCCTGGGGAGACCTGGAGCATCAGGAGGATGGCGGATGAGGTTCAGGTCAGCGTCGGATACACTCACGCTGTCACTGTCTCCCTCCTGGATCTCGGTTACATCGTAAGAAACAAATCCAACCTCATTGAAGTAGTCAATCCGATCAAGCTTCTTGAGCGGTGGGCCAGCTACCACCAGTATCTACACGAAAATCGATTCGATGAATACTATACCTTCGAGAAGAACCTTGAAGGGATACTCGAAAAGCTGGGGAAGGTGGCCTCAGACTATGCTTTAACCACCTTATCGGGAGCCTACATGGTGTCGCCTTACGTGAGACCAACTGTCGTGGAGATGTACGTGAGAGACGAGGGTCGAAGACAAAACATCGTGGGTGGCTTGGAGCTGAGGCCAACAATCGGTGATGGAAACGTCCGTCTAGTTCAGCCTTTTGACGAAGGCGTTTTCTATAAGACTCAGGACGTTGAAGGCTTCAAGATAGTGTCTAACGTCCAGCTCTACGTGGACCTCATCAACTACCCGTCTAGAGGAGAGGAGGCAGCCAAGAATATACTCGAAGAGATACGGGGGCATTGGAGCTCATCATTGCTGAGGGGACCCTAGTTTGTATGACAGAGACTTGACCGAAGCTTCAAAGGGTGCGCTTCTTGAGCTCTGCATGGCTCTCAGTATTTACAGACACGAGTTTATCCTCGTAGGTGGGTGGGCGCCCTACTTCCTCACCAAGCAGCACTTCGACCACTGTGGGTCTATAGACATAGACTTCGTGTTGAAGCCTACGATAATCCCTAGATATCAAAGCATGAAAGAAGTCATCGAGGGTCTCGGATACACGGTGACTAGGAACCCGTTCAGATTTGAGAGAAATATCACCACGATAAGTAAACGCAGAGACTTCAGGATCCATCTTGATCTACTGACCGAGCCTGAACCCGCTTTAAACCAGGATTTCCTCGTGGAGGTACAGGAGGACCTCCGAGCATGCCTAATCCCAGGTATCAGCTTCGTCTTCGATCACTACTATGAAATGGAGTTAGAGGCGACGCTTCCGAGCGGAGGAGAAGCAGTGCACACTATAGATGTAGCGGATATCGTGGGGACGTTGACCACTAAGGGGAATGCCTTGCCTAGGTTAAAGGATAAAGACAGTTACGACATCTATGCCGTGGCGGGACACCATGATGGGTCACCGGGAAAAGCAGCTCAAAGGTTCAAATCATTGGTCAGGTCGAAAGGCAGTGAAGGTGATCCTACAATGTTACGGGCGTTGCGAAACATACGGAACGGTTTCTCTTCACCGACTCGATATGGAAGCTTCTCTGTCTCCCGGTTCATCGGTTCAGATGGGTTAATCCGCAACGACGCCTATCAGAGGGTGACGGCGTTCTTGGATGATCTAGAAACAGAACCTGAGCAATGATCCTTCAGGTTTCTTCACACTCCCTTGTACGAGCCTTCAGGGAACCCAAAAGAAACGCGTTCGGGTCCTGAATAGTCTTCCGTGGGTTCGAATCCCACCCACCGCACCAATTAACCTGTAGAAAACTAAATGCTCACTGCTGGTAATATTATGCACCAATAATCGCGCAGCGCGCATACATCGTTCCCACCAAAAAGACACTAATATTCAGAAAACACTATACCTACATGGATCGACGGGGTCAAAGAATCTATATAGACAGCAACGTCTTCTTGAACTTCATCTACGAGATACCAGAAAGACCCGATTTAGTTGATTCATCGATTAGACTACTAGAAAACGTTACCGAGTGTAAATATTTCCTTGTAGCGTCTGACGCGTTGATTCGGGAGATAAAGAAAGTTACCAAATGGAACACAGAACAAATACGAGAAAACGTTTTTCGTCCATACGAAATCATGAACAAGATCGAATGGGTAAGACTAACTAGAAAAACAGCTGAAGAAGCCTTGTATTTATCCAGCATATACGGTATTCACCCCAAAGACGCCATACACGCAGCGATGGCATTAATGTTTGACTGCTGGCTCATTACGTTCGATCATGACTTGAAACGCGCCTCAAAGAAGGCGGATATGCCCGTGCACGACCCCAGAGACCTGTCTTAGGACTCGATGTCTTCTGTGACGGCTTCCCATATCTCATCTTTTGATATTTTTGGGCGTTTTCCCGGGATCATGCCTACTTGGCTACGGATTAATAGTCTCGCAGCGTCTCTTAGGGCATCGGTCCTGTTCGCATATAGGCCGTCTTCGACCAGTTTATCGATGTTGTCAAGCATCTTCTCTGGCATCCGTATGCTGATGTTCTTCAAAGTCGTGTATTACGAACGTAATACGGATATAAGAACATTGCGTGAGGATAATAAAACGGCGCCATGGTCGATACGCGAATCTACATATGTGTAGTCGCCGCTAACCTAACGAGGAAACATGGCATCACGATCAAAGAACGTGTTTAATCTCGGCGACCTTGAGTGCCGCATACTGCACGACGGCGCCCGAAGCGTGGGTGCCATGACCGACGGCCCCGCCGAGGCGTTCATCTTCGGCGACGCGCCCAAAGACGAGCTCAGGAGATGCCTGTCGGCGTACGGCGGGTTCGGCCCATCCACCGTGCTGCCGTTCAACTACCTCCTCGTACACGACGGCGATAATTGCACCCTCATCGACGCGGGCTGCGGCGACAGAGCCGAGAACGAGAGGCACCCCGACGAGCCCGCCGGCCTGCTGACCAGGAGCCTCAACGACGCAGGCATTAACGTCCGGGACGTAGACACCGTAGTCATATCCCATAGGCACTGGGACCACTTCGGCGGAGTCTCGTCGGGCGGAGAGATCGCCTTCCCGGAAGCCGAGCACGTGATGAGCAGGAGGGAGACCGAGCATATACGGGGCGAGGCTAAAGGCTGGGCGCTGGACTACCTGAACCTGATAGAGGGTAGACTCAGGTTGGTGGATGAAGTGGCGACCATAGGCAACGGTATAACCGTCAAGCCTGCCCCGGGCCATACACCCGGCATGCTGGTCGTGGAGGCGTCCTCGGGCGGCGAGACCCTGCTATACACCAGCGACGTCATAATCCACCAGGCCCACGTCGAGCACACGGACTGGATACCCTCGTTCGAGCACGACCCCGAGGCCGCCGAGGCCACCAGGAAGAGGCTTGTCGAGGAGGCGCACAGACGAGACACGCTTCTCTTCGTCCCCCACATACCGGGCGTCCTGGGCCGAGTCGAGCGCTCTCAAGAAGGGTACAGATGGGTCGATGAGCCGAAACGCCTCAGGGAGCGTGACCCCGATTTCCTGAAATAACTCATCACTTGAACATTCGATCTAGGCTGGATACGTCTGGTGAGGGGAAAAATATAAAAAAATGGGATGCTAAGCCCATGGGTCGTAGTCTAAGTACAGCTCGAAGGCGAATATCTCGAAGCTCAGGTCTCCCTGCCCCTTGAGCCCCTCGAAGTGATCTGTTCCGCTTTTTATGGACAGGCGGCCGGCCCAGTACGTGTTCGTCTCGGCTTCCCAGTTGTTGCCGATCTTGTAGGTGATGGTCCCGGGTTTGTCTTCGACCTCGCTGTAGAAAACCCCGTATCCGTGTAGCGCCGAGAAGTCTTTTCCGCTGCCGGCCTTCGTCACCCCGGTGACGTACTGGTACGCGTAACCGAGGGGGTTCATCTCGTCGTCGAGCCAGAAGAACTTGTAGCACATGTCCACCTTGATGAAGCCGTTGGGCAGCTCCTCGCTGTGGTCGTACTGTATGAAATCGCTAAAGTCAGGGACCGTGAACACGCGGACGTGAACCTTCCTCGTAGCGTTGACCGTAGGCGCGAACAGACAAAGCATAAGGACCATGGCTAAGACAAGCCTGGTTCTCTTTAAATACCTCATTTCCTCATCTCCTCTCTTACTTGTGTAGCTCCCCGCGGAGCTCGGGGCAAGCCCAGCTTCAAACGCCTGCTTCTGGAGGCTGCCCCGGTCAAACGAGCCACCCTGCCCAGATTAATGCTCTCTAGGAGCAACCTTAATGGAGAAAGACGGATGTTAACACCGAAACATCGGTGTGAACCCCGCATACAAGTTTTCAGTAACAGGAAACATCGAGATATAAAAAAGGGGTTAAGAAAAGCTGTGATAGGTGACGCTTCCCAGCTTCCAGTAGGCGTCATAGTACGGGTTGTTGATCACTGTGACGGTGCCTGTGTTTGTATCGACTTCGATAAGCTCCCAGGTAGTCCATGTCCGGTAAGAGTAGCTACCGTCCCACTGGGACGCCGTCTTCTTCACTTGGATGACGCCGAAGACGCTGACGACCCCGTCCTCCATCTGGATGTCCATGGGTTTCCCTATGATGGAGTACTCAAGCACGTCTATCGAGTTCTCTGGGGCGTCCTCTACCTCCGGGTCAAGGTTCTTCTCCGTGATGCACGCGTAGAACCAGACCTTCCCGTCGGCGATCTTCAGGTTCCAGACCCCGTCCAGCAGCTCAGCCGGAAGATTAGGGTCGTCTTTGTACTGCGTCAGAGTCCCGCACGCGTATCCCTCTACGTCCGTCTTGTACCTGGCTGTGGCCGTGTAGACGGCGAACAGCGTCAAGGCCAGAACGGTGGACATCAGCGCCGCTTTATATTTAGGCTTCAATTCTTCTCCTCCTCTTCTCTCTTGGTACCTTTTACAGCTCCTAATGGAACTCGGGCATAATCATGCTAGCATGAAGAGTGCTGGCACCGAATTTGCCCTATCTCAACAGAAGCTATGTAACGGGAAAAATGCTCTTTAGGAGCAACCCTAATGGAGAAAGACTGATGTTAACACCGAAACATCTGTGCGAACACGGAAAAGACGTTCAACACCGGAAAACATTGTTGTGTGTTGCTGGAGGCACTAGACTTGGAAACACGCGACTATGCCTCCAGCTTTCACCACAAAAAAAAGTTAGGTTCTCCTCTTCAGCAACATGAGGGCGGCGGCTGACAGCCCAACCACAAGCGAGGCCACCGGGAACCCTGGGATGCCGCCCGGCTCCTCCGGCGGCGCCTCCACGGTGAAGCTGCCTGACAGTTCGCCCAAGGAAACCGTGTGGGTGCCCTCGTCCCCGGAGACGCCTGTGAACTCCAAGGATTCGCTTGCCCCGCCTTCCAGCGTCACCGTCTCTTCGTCGACCTTGGACTCGTCGACCAGCAGCTCGGCCGTGTAGCTCCCCGTCTCCTCGCCGACGTTGGTCACTGTCACAGACACCGTCACCGTCTCCCCGTTCTCCACCGTCGAGGGGGAGACGACCAGATCTGACAGCGTGAACTCGGCCGGCGCCGGCGGAGGCTCCATGGTTACCTTGATCAGGTACCCGTTTCCCCCCGCCCCGAAGGACCACGTGAACCCTGCCAGGATGTACCCTCCGTCCGACGTCGCGTGCACCTGGTAAACCCTGTCACGTAGGCTGCCGCCGTAGATGGTCTCTTCCACCATGTCGCCTTCGGGGGACACCGAGAACAGCCATACGTCCGACTCGCCGGTCCCCGTCGAAGACGTGTACCCCGCCACGAGGTAGCCTTCGTTGAACAGCTCTATCGACTCGGCGTAGTTGTCCGACGATCCGCCATACGTCTTCTCCCACAGGAGTTCGCCCTCCGGATCAACCTTGGCGACGTACCCGTCGACCAAGGTGTCTCCGAACGACTCCGAGTTACCCGCGACGATGAACCCATCCGCTGTTTCCTTGACCGATCTACCGCCGTCGTTCGCCGATCCTCCGATGGTCCTGTTCCATGAAACGGCGCCATCCGCATCCATTTTTATAAGCCAGACGTCGCTCCACCCCGCTCCATAAGACGAGGTGTCACCGACCACCATGAAGCCGCCGTCGGCGGTGGAGATTACTTCTCTCCCCACGTCGTTCATGGACCCGCCGTATGTTTTATTCCACAGGACGTCTCCGTCGTCGTTCATCTTCAGTATCCATACGTCACCGATCCCGGCGCCGTATGAAGCCGTGCTCCCCGTCAACAGGTACTCCCCGCCGTCCAGGGCGATCAACGAGTACGCCACGTCGTTTTTGGCTCCTCCTAGAACCTTCTCCCAGACAGGCTCTCCCCGTTCGTCGGTCTTGATCACCCATAGATCGGCCAATCCAGCCCCGTACGACTTGGTGCTCCCAGCAACGACGTATCCGCCGTCGCCTGTCTGCACGACGTCGTAGCCATCGTCGTCGTCCGCGTCACCGTAAACCCGTGACCACTCTGGTTCCCCAGCCGAGTCCGTCTTAACCATGTATATTTCATGGTCGTCGCGCGTCCACGGCTCGACGTATCCCACGGCTATGAAGCCGCCATCAGCGGTTTCCTGTATCGCCTTGAAGTGCTCGGTGTCGTCGCCGCCTATGTCCTTGCTCCACTCCTCGTATCCCTGCCCATACGTCCAGCACGCGGGGGTCAACAGAAGCAGGGTCAGTAACGTTATCCTCCATAATCCCTTGTCTCGCTTGAATCCGTGTTTTCTCATCATTCCTTCAACTCCATTTCCATTGGCATTTGTATAGCCCCCCACCTCGGGGCTCAGGTCACATCCTCCCTCTTCTCGAAGATATGCGCCAGCTCCTGCTTGGTCACGTCGATCCTCAGCGTGCCCTCTGTTCCCTTGATCTCCAGCACCCTGTCGTCCACCATGTATACCTCTTGGAGTTCCCCGAAGACGCCCTCGAAAAGGACGCGGTCGTGCGCCTCGTTCGAGATGGAGACGTTTTTCACGTACCGTTTGGAGCTGATCTCCGCGGTGAACCCCCGGTCCAAGCATCATCTCTCCGATCTGGATGTGTTCTGGCTCTACCCGGGTTTGGAGGCAAGAAAAAACCTGTTTAAGAGCGATGTTTAGGCAAAAAGATTGATATTAACTCCGAAACATCCAAGTAACGATGTCTAGCGGGGAGCGGTTCTATGATCTCCTTTTCGAGATGTCCAACGAGCACCGCCACAACATAATGCTGTTGCTGAGGGGGGAGGCCATGCGGCTCACATCCATCTCCAAGGAGCTGGACCTGACATCCCCGGAGATAAGCAGACACGTCTCCCGGCTCAGCGACACGGGTCTGGTGACCAAGGACGTCGAGGGGTTCTTCAGCCTCACCCCGCTCGGCGGGATGGTTCTGACGCTGCTGCAGGAGTTCGAGTTCGCGTCCAGACACACCGAGTACTTCGCGTCCCACACCCAGGACGGGCTCCCCACAGAGTACGTCAAGAGGATCGGTGAACTCTCCGGGAGCAGGTTCATAGACAGCATCCCGGGGTTCTTCCGCCAGATAGAGCGTGTCATCACGGAGGCGGAGGAGTACGTCTGGCTGCTGGTGGACCAGTTCCCGTTGAACCACCTGTCGCTCATCGTCGAGGCCATCGAGAGGGGCGTGAGGTTCATGGTAGTGGAGCCCAAGAACAGGGTGTTCACCCCCGATCTCGACGCCATGGCGCCCGAGGAGAGCCGGGCGCTCACCCGCACCAAGATCACCCCCCTGGTCGAGCAGAGGATGCTGGACGAGGTCAACGTGTACCTGTACGTCTCTGATGGAGGCTGCGTGACGGCGTTCCCCACGCTGAGAGGCGAGAACGAGTACAAGGGGTTCACGTCATCTGACGAGGCGTCGCATAGATGGTGCAGGGAACTGTTCATGCACCACTGGGACAGGGCCGAGGAGAGGACGCCTTCCCCGGCGGTAGAGGTGAAGCGAGGTCAACTCGCTAAAGACGCGGTTTCCACAAGCCGAACCGTTGTCGTTGGAAGAGAGAGACCCGACCTCGACGTCCAAGCCATCCAGGACGCGGTGGACAACTATGACGAGGTAATCCTGAAGGGCAGGTTCAACATAGGGACATCGACCATATACTTAAACAAGAGTGTCACCCTCCGCGGCGAGGGCAGAACCAACGACGTCCCGGACACTAAGATCCTTAAAAAGGGGTGGGATTTTCCGTTCCTGTCTCAGGAGTACATGTTCCTCGTTAGAGGCGATGACATAGACGTAACCATCGAGAACCTGCACGTGGAGGACTTCAACGGCACGTGCATTAATACTCGACAAGGCAACAGCTTGACCCTGCGGGGAAACAGGATAACCCTGTTGTCAGGGCTGGGCAGGGGGTTGAGCTTCGGTGCTTGGGGGGACCACGTCGTCGGCATGACGTTGGGGGGATACGATGTAAGCGGAGGGTTCCCCGGAGGGTTCCCCGGAGGCATACTGGTCGAAGAAAACTACCTGGATTTCGCTCTATCCTATGCGAGGGGAGGCTTCATAACCAACAAGGGGCTTGAAAATGAGCCTGATTACAGACCCGATCTACGGAACCACGAGGCTGCCATATGCGTCGGGATCATCGTAGCCCGTAACCTCGGGAAGGTCGTCGTCAGAAACAACGTCATCCGCAACATGAACGCGAGAGGGATAGTCGTTTTCGATAACTGGGAGACGGCCGACATAGAGATAGTCAACAACACAATAGTCTCCGAGGTCTTCGGGGTATATCCCTACAACAACCCCATGTCAGGCGTGGGAATACTCGTGCAAAGCGCTTGGACGGAGCCCAGGTCCGGGAGTCGGGTTGAAGTCGCCAAAAACAAGATCACCTGTGACAAGGTAAACTACTGTGGCATCGCAGTCCACGGACCCTCGATGTATCAGGAAGGCGCAGGTAAACTCGGGTCTTGCGCGATCAGGGACAATGAAGTCGTGCTCAAGGAAGGTTCATACGGGATACAGATAAGGAGAAGCGACTTCACCGAGGTCGTCGGCAACAGGATATCGGGAAGGGCGTACTACGGGCTCCAGGTCAGCGGGAGCGATAGCCGCGGCGGCGTGGAGCTGGGGGCGAACGAAAACGTCTTCGAGGACAACGACATGGGGGGCCTGGTGATCAAGGAGCCTGACGGGTACAGCGACGGCCACATAGATGGACGCATGTTTGCCGGCGAAGACGGTAGGTCGGCGACGGCCCACGTCTGGCTTGAAAGACACTCCAGAGCCAACATCATAGAATTGAAGCCCGGTGAAAAGGCCATAGACGAGGGAGAAGACAACGAGATAATTTCTCACAGATGATCGCCTACCTGGGTTAAGGGATATAAACCGCGGTTTTCCTTCATTTCACAGTGAAAAACATGTCTAAGCCGTACCGTCACGTGAGGTTCAGGTGGTGGGACACCGTGGACCTGGAGGAAGCGAAGGACGAGCTCGCGGATAGCTACAAAATCGAAGAGGTGGAGTACCCCGAGGACCCCTCGTCCCTATACAAGGAGGATAGGCGGGAGATAGTGGCCGAGGCGGACACCCTCAAGGCCAGCCTCTCCCTGTACCGCGTCGTCCTGAGCCAGATGAAGGCGGCGCCCTTCACCGGGAGAGACAAGGAGCTGAGGGACAGGATGCACGAGCTCTACCCCCACGACAGGCCGACGCCGTTCCCGTGGTCGTTCAACCCGGAGCCCAGGTTCGACGTGGAAGAATAGGCGTAAGGCAACCCCTTTTTTCTTTTACCCGACACTGGATGGTTTAGCCCAGTGGCGGATATAGTCGCGCCGTCAAAGGTTAAATCCCTTGAAGGTAACGTGGATGGATGCGACGAACCTTGGATCGGCGTGGACACAGGCTACATGCGAAGGCAGCCCTAGCCACACTCTTGGTCGTCTTGGTATTCTTGCTGTATGTCACGGCGGTCGTGTCCTCGGCGGAGTACGCCGAGGTCGAGGGCCGCGTCACGGAGACTGGAGGGGCGCCGGTGGAGGGCGCTAATGTGAAGATATTCCGGGTGGGCCGGTGGCGGCGTCACACGTCCGGGTGGGAGAGTGTGCACTCGCTGACCACGGACTCCTCCGGCGGGTTCACCGCCAGGCTTGAGGCAGGCGTCCAGCACAGGATAATAGTATACCACGAGGAAGGCGGCTACGACTACGTGCCCTACGGGGACCACCTGAACCTCGACGCCGGCGAGGCGGAGATAAGCGTCGAGCTGAGGCGGTGCGCAGAGGTCGAGGTGAAGGGGCTGGCGTGCTTCGTGGAGACCACGGCCATACCGTCTACGTCGATGAGGGTCATGGACCCGGAGACAGGCGAGAGCATCCTCTCCGGGGGAATGTCCCTCACCTACGGCACCCTCGGCGATTCCTTCACATCGTACCTGGGGCTGCCCGGCGACGTGTTGCTGGTGCCCGGCGGCACGCCTTTCAAGCTCCACATCAGGTCAACCGTGGGCTCCAGCCGCCAGGCTATAACCCGGGAGCTTGAAGTGGACGTCTTCGACGAGGGGCTCGCGGCGGGCACGGAGGCGGAGGTGGACCTCAGGAGCGTCGTGCTGCCCGAGAGCATAGAGTACGTGGCCGGCGGCGCGTCCAGCATGGAGGCGCTGCTCATGGAGAAGGAGGGCGAGGGCTTCTACCTGGCCGTGGAGAGGCAGAGGCTCAGCCTCGCCACGGCGCTCGTCGCCGAGGCGGCGGCCCAGATGGAGGCGGGTCTCTACGAGGAGTCCTTCACCAGCCTGCGGGAGGCGTACATAGTTTTGACAGACGTCCGGGGCGCGGTGGAGGGTATGGTGGGCGACGCCGCCAGGTCCACGTACACGCTGATACTGTTCATCGCGGTCACCAGCCTCGTCGCCTCCAGCCTCGTCTACGAGAGCCCCGTCCTGAAGGCCGCGTGCTCCGCCGTCGCCTACGTCGCGCTGCTTTTCGCTTTGATGCGGCTTCACCCCGGTGTGGCATTGGTGGCTTGGGGCGATTTCGTGGCCGTGGCGGTGGCGTCCATAGTGGCGGTGAACGCGGCGGCGGTCCTGGCGCCGGGCCTGCTCTCCAGGTGGGGGGGCGGCGATGGGGTGCCCATACCGACGCTTCTGGTGCCCATGCTGAGCGTCGCCAAACGGGGCCTCAGGAGGAGGTGGCTCAGGTTCGGGCTGACCCTGATAAGCGTCCTCATGTTGGTGGCCAGCTTCATCAGCCTCACCAGCTTCTCGTCGGGGTACGGCCTCAGCTTCGCCAAGCGGAGCACCGTGGCGCCCCAATCGTTGGGCGTCCTCATCAGGTCCCCTAACCCGCCGCCGGTGAAGGCCGCGGCCCCCTTCAGCGGCGGCGAGGGCGCGGCGGGGCCCACGCCTCTGGGGGAGAGCCTCGTGGCGTGGTTCACGGAGGACGCAGACCCCCTCCACGCGGTGCCCAAGTACGTGAACCAGCCTCAGCGCCAGTACAGGGAGGCTTACAACCCGTTCGGGCGGCTGGACGGGGAGCCCATATTCGGGGTGATGGCCGTGGCGCCGGGCCTGGAGGCGACGATGAACGGGCTGGACCGTGCGGTGGTGCAGGGCAGGTATCTGGCGGACGGCGAGGCGGGCGCCGTGCTCGTAAGCGTCTCCCTCGCCGAGAGGCTGGGGAAGACTGTGGGGGACACGGTTGTCTTCACGTCGCTGGACAGGACCCACGTCTTCGAGGTCGTGGGCCTCCTCGGCGACGACGAGTTCACGGCCGTGGTTGACCTGGACGGTGAGCCCATCCTGCCGCAGAAGATCATCGAGCTGGAGCGCATCGAGTTCGACGGCCCAGACTACGTGGTGGAGGGCCTGGCCTACTGCGACCCATCCGAGGTGCTTGTGGTGAACCAGGCCACGGGGGCCAACGTCTCCCGGATATGGATAAACAGGATAAACTTGGTGTTCGAGGAGGGCTTCGACGTGCTGGGCTTCGCGTCCTCCACGGCCCTCAACAGGGGCTTCAGGGTCTGGGCGTCCTCCCCGGAGGGGGTCTACCTCGCCCAGCTTGCCGACTACTTCCAGGGCAAGGGGCTGCCCATACTCATCCCTTGGCTCATCGTGGTGCTCAACGTCGTGGTGACCATGCTGAACTCGTACTACGAGAGGAGGCACGAGATATCCATCTACTCAAGCGTGGGCATGAACCCCAGCCACATCTCAGGCGTGTTCCTGGCCGAGGCCGCCGTCATCGGGGTCGTCGCCGGCTGTCTGGGGTACCTGCTGGGGCTGGGCACGTACAAGTTCATCTACATGGTGACGCCGACGCTGCAGGTGAAGCAGAAGGTCTCGGCGTTCTGGAGCCTCGCAGCCATCGCTATGAGCCTCTCGGCGGTCCTCATGGGCGGTCTCGTCGCCGTACGGAACAGCACGGTGATAACGCCGAGCCTCCGCCGCAGGTGGAGGGCGGAGAGGGAGGGAGCGGAGCCATACAGGGTGCCTGTGCCGGTTCACGTCTACGAGGAGGAGGCGGAGAGGTTCATCGCGTTCCTCGCGGGGAGGCTACGCGACGCCCAGGGCGGAAGGGAGCTGGCCACCCGGATGATAAGGGTGAATGAGACGTCTGAGCCCCGGGGCTGGGAGATCACCTTCAACTACGGGGCGATCAACGCCACCATGTCGGACATATACACGAGGAACACTTTGACGGTGGAGCTCGGCGGCGACTGCACGTACCAAGCCGCGCTCATCTGCGAGGGAAGCGAGGAGGGGGCGCGGGCCACGGGCGGCCTCATGAGGCACATAGGCCTGGACTGGGGCGTGGAGCGGTCCAGGGGTATCTAGGTAACGTTAACTGCCCCAGCCACCCATTTACCTGTATGAGGTACCCGAGGATAGGGCTGGTCACGGTCCTCGCGGACGACGTGGACGCCATGAAGGCTTTCTACGGCGGCGTGCTGGGCTTCGAGGCCGTGGAGGACCTGGGGAGATACGTGGAGTTCAGGTCGGAGGGCGTCAGGTTCGCCGTCTGCGCCAGAGAAACCATGCAGACCCACACGGGCCACCCGGGCTACGGCGGCGAAACTAGGGGGCAACGCTTCGAGCTGGCTTTCCCTGCGGGGACGCCGATGGACGTGGACAAGCTCTACGAGATGCTCGTCGAGAGGGGCGCCGCCGCCGTGAAGCCGCCTGAGACCATGCCCTGGGGCAGACGTACCGCGTTCATAGCGGACCCCGAGGGAAACATCCATGAGATATACTCGCTTCATGAAGGAGAAGACATCTAGCATTCGCTGCAGTCAGCTAATGGAAATATAAGAAAAAATGTGGGGGGTTAACTTGTTTCGCCTTCCTCGACCTTCCAGTTGAACTCCACGTTCCCCTTGGACTTGCCTTCGCTGTCGGTCTCCGTGTATGTGACGGTGATCTCCTCGAAGTTCAGCGTCACCGTCTCCACGGGGACGCCCTCCTCGGTGCTCCCGCTGCTTTGGAAGCTGGTCACCATGACGTTCTCCAGCTCGTACTTGTAGTACGTGGAGGAGCCTCCTGTCTCCCGGCAGACATCTATCACCAGGGACGCTATGACCTCTCCCTTGACGCATTTCTCCATGAGCTTGGGGCTCGACTTGTCCAGCTCCTTCACCACGACGATGTCCTCTAGCACCACGTCGCCTCTTCTCCGTGTGGTGCCCGTGGCTCCGGCTCCGGAGTCGGCCATGCCAAAGCTGTAGGACAGTACCTCGATCCAGTCCTTGTGGGCGGCGTCCGTCGCCTCGCCGTCGATCCCGGTTATCTGGATGAACATCGCGCCGCCCGCCTTGCTGTCTGTGCTGGATATGGTGATGTCAGGTGTCTCGCCGCTGCTTGACCCGAAGAGGTCCTCCAGTATGCCGTGTACCCCGGGGCCCTGTAGCCCGAGGGTCTGCATGGGGACGAGGTTGACCGCCATGGACAGGATCAGCGCCACGGCGAGGAAGGGTGTTAAAACTTTTCCAGAAACTGTGTACACCTCCAGAGATAATCCGTGCCCCGAAAGTATATATTATTCCTCGGTTATCCCGGGTAACGCTGCCCAGCTAATGTTTTATAATAAACGCGTCTGGATAGTAAGAAAATCGAGGTTACCCGGCTCCCTCAACGGTCTCGTACTCGGGCTCGGTGCTGAACTGCCACGGCAGGAACGTGGGTCTCTCCTCCGGGAACAGCTCCATCATACGCTCCCTCAGCTTCACGTCCTTCTCCGTGAAGGGTGCCGGCTTCTTCTGGGTCATGACCACCCTGAATATGGAGAGGAACACGGTCAACGTGTCGGACTTTATCATGTATCTGTCCCTCATCTCCTTGTGGTAGGTGAGCTCCAGGTCCCAGCCGTAGTCTGGGATGGCCTTCACCTCGTACTCCTCCGAGAGCTTCTCGGCTAGCCCATCGACGTCGATCCTGTCCCACCACCTCCACCTGACGTAGTGGTAAGCCCGGGCCGGTTGGTTCATGTTGATCACTCTGTTACGGCGGTTGATAAACTGAATCATGGATCGCCTCCATAAGATCATGTTACTCTGGTTGTCTAGGTGCAACGCTTGTTACTCATCTCACTTATCAGCAGCGATACCCACGGAAACAATAAGCCTCTGAGGAGGGGCCCATGAACACTAGATTCATCACTCAAGAAGATGTCAATGATTTCCTCGGCTGCTACCTGGAGATATGGAGGAGCCTGAAGGGTGCCCTCCCAGACGGGTACGTGGATGATCAGATCAAACGAGCCTCCAGCCAGGAATTCCATGAAACGATGATCGACGAGGCCGGTGACCCGGTTAACCTCTTGATGGTGGCCACTGAGCAGGCTGAGACCGTTGGCTTGGCGTGGGGCAACCTCAGGGAGGATGGTTCAACCTGGCTCACCTTCCTCGGAGTCAAGCCAGCCCACAGGAGGAGGGGTGTGGGCAGGTCGTTGCTCGCAAAGTTCATCGAGGAGTCAAGGAGCAGGGGGTCGGGCAAGGTGAGCCTGAACACCGACCCCCGCCTGATGCCGGCCGTCAGGCTGTACGAGAGCATGGGGTTCGTCGTCGAGGGCACAGCCGAGAACAAGTATGGGCTTCAGCTCGTCGTGTACAGCCTAGACATAACGTGAGAGGCGTGTTTAAAGCATAAATGCATACAGGCTGATACCATTGGGAGGATCAGGCGTTGGGTAAGCTAGATGGCAGGGTCGCGATAGTCACAGGCTGCGGCAGGGGCTTCGGCAGAGCCACAGCGGCACTCTTCGCGAGGGAGGGGGCGCTGCTCTCGGTGTGCGACGTAGTCCCCCGGGAGGAGCTTGAGGGCGGCGTCGGCTCAGAGATTGAGTCTCTGGGCGGCAGGGCGGTGTGCTTCCAGACGGACGTCTCCGACGAGGCTCAGGTCGCCTCCATGGTGGGGGAGACCATCGATGAACTCGGGACCGTGGACATACTGGTGAACAACGTGGGCGTGTCCGGGCCCACCAAGAGTTGCGTGGACATCACGCGGGAGGAGTGGGACAAGACCATGGCGGTGAACCTCGGCGGCATGTTCCTGTGCACCAGGGCCGTCCTCCCCGAGATGGTGCGGAGAAAGCGGGGCCGGATAATAAACCTGAGCTCCGTCTCGGGGAAGAACCCCCAGCCATACAGGACGCCCTACGCGACGTCCAAGATGGGGGTCATCGGGTTCACCCGAGCCCTGGCGGCCGAGGTGGGCCGACACAACATCACCGTGAACGCTATATGCCCCGGGTTCCCGGGGAACGAGAGGAACGTGGAGGTAGCCAGGGACCTGGCGCGTCACCTGGGGAGGCCCTTCGACCCGGAAGATTACCGTGTGGAGATGGAGGAGATGAGGCGGGCGGGCGTGCTGGGAGGGCGTTACTTGGCGGATGAGGGCTTCGTGGGTGCCTCGATAACCCTAGACGACGTGGCGAACGTGGCGCTGTTCTTCGCGTCCGACGAGGCGGACAGGATCACCGGGCAGGACATAAACGTGTGCGGCGGATCGGTCATGTGGTAGCGGCAACACGTTATATGAACTAAGCCAACCTTGTTTATCGAGGATTTTATAGGGTCTAACCAAATTCTTGATTATATCATCAAGTCGGAGATTTTATCCCCCCCGAAACAACGGGCTGATTTGGCAGTCAGGGGCATTAGCTGACTGTTGTTAGCAGGAAATCCAAGTCAAGGCAGATGGCGCTGATAACCCTGTTTTCAGGGCATGATATTCAAGTATATGATTTTCAGAACAGGATACTCACGTATCATAAGGGTTTATTTTTACGAGTATATCCCTAGAGGAAAAAGGATATACTCATCGAATAAAGAGCGCGCGCGTGACTCAAAAACCGATTATTTGTGAATGTGATTTACCCAGTACGGGTGTTCTAAACCATAGAATAATACCGGAGTTTGGCTCAAATCCTCCGATACAAGATGAGTTTAAAAGACGGGTATTACAGGGAGGAGCTGAATCCCCCGTTCTGGGCTGAGGGTTTGATCCTTGGTTGCATCGCCCTGATCTCAGGGTTGTGGTTCTACCAGCTTCTATCCGGGAGTGAAGTCGGACCAAATCCCGCGCCTAATTCCGTGCTATCGGCGATCGACGTGATACTAATCGGGATATACCTCACATTCCGAAGGCTTGTCATCATCCTAGATCACGAGGGGGTCCAATTGAGTTACTCGTGGATCAAGAGGCGTATACCCTACCCCGATATCAAATCAGTCGAACTCTACACCGTGAACCCGGAAGAATACGGGGGTCTGGGGCTACGGTACAGCAACCGAGGGGGAGAGGCATTCAGTAACAGATTCGGCGAGGGGGTGAGAATCACGAGAACGCAGGACCAGGATATCGTCTTCACCCCTGAGAATCCGAGGAGGTTAATGAAGCTGATCAGAGAGTTCGCTGAGATGGACTAGAGACGGGAATCAGATCGCCTTGGCATTCAATCCTCTTTGGCTGGGTGGCCGTCGTCCTCCGCGCTGCGCGCGCTGTTGCTAGCAGGAAAACAAGGTCAAGGCATGAACGATGGTAAGCATGTTTTCAGGGAAGAGTATGCGCGCGCGCAATTGGCTTTTAAAAATCAATATTGAGTTCCCAACATCCCATCTGCGATTTTTTATATGCGCGCGCGACTATTAGTTCTCAGTGAGGGAATGAAAAGATGGCAGTAGCAGCGGGAGCAGCACACATATTGGAACTCACTAAAAAGGCACTCAAAGAAGCGGGAGCCACTTCTGAAGAGACTGCTAAAACATCCGAAGAACTCAAACTTGATGAAAGGTGGCGAGTGGCGTGGCTGAAAATGAGTGCCAATACAATCATACCTTCTGGTGTCGTTGCAACAAAGGACGGAAGATATTATTTAATTAGTAAAAACGAAAAGTAAGACGATTCATGGGCGTTTAGGGGTTAAATTTTATCTTATCCCCAATTCCTAATTGGACAGACCAATCAACGTCACACGTGAAACAACGATGATGTCGTCATTTACACCATTATCAATCCATAACCTTATCCTCACTTCACCCTTATCCCCTTCTTCAATCGTCTAGATCGATACCGTAAGGAGGGGGGCTTCATCGGCGGATGGCTTCGTCGTCCACGGTCAGCATTTCCACGAGTCTCCGTATCCCCTGAGTAAGGTAGGCGTTGCAGACGTGCATCCTCGGGCCCTCATGGTACCTCCTACGCTGCTCGAGGTCCGAGAAGTCCGTGCCGAAGGAGAGATCGATGCAGTCGCAGCTGAGGAACTGCTCCTTGAACCAGAAGTACCAGTCACGGGACTTGAGCCACGCGTCTCTCCGCCTCTCAAAGTCCTCGATGCTGGGGGTCCCGTACTTCAGCGACAACGCGATGGAGCCGGCAGACACGATGCCGCACGGACCGTTCCCGGCTCCCAGGCCCGCCGCCATGCCGTTGGTGGCCTTGATGAGCAGCGGGTCGGCGTAGTCGATGCCGTCCACCTCCTTCAGCGCGTCGCGTAGCGCCAGCAGCGTCGAGTGGAGGCAGTTTCCCGAGACCTCCATGAAGTAGTGTTCCCCCCTCTCGGAGGCCGTGTCCTGCAGCTCGTTCAGCTTATAACTCATGGTAATTGTTTCGTAGTTGTCGATTTAACAATATTGGGGGTTCTATGCCGGTTTCTCGGTGGGGTCCACCGCGTAGAGCCTTATTATAAACGACGAGACGACGCCCAGCACGCCCAGTGCGAGCCCCACCAACCGGTAGCCCCCCGCCGTCAGGGCCAGGCCGCCGAGCCCCGCCCCAAGGGCGCTGCCCAGAGAGTCGCCCGCGGCGCTCAGGGACATCATGGAGCCCCGGTACCGTGGGGCCTGCTCCAGGGACAGGCTCTGCCCGGCGTTCCTGCGGAGCCCAGACACCACGCTCATCACCAGAATGACGGCCACGGAGACCGCGAACAGGGGGAGGTTCATGTAGAATGCCGAGAATAGGCCGGTCAACAGGAAGCTGGTGAAGGTGACCTTCTTCCTGCCCAACCTGTTGATGAACCGCCCGCTGCCCAGCACGCCGAAGATGAACGCCAGCGCGATGCCCGACAGCACCAGCGACGCCCAGCCCCGGGACAACAGGAACCTGTCACGGTAGAAGGACACCCCGTAGGATATCACCCCCTGCCACGTGGCCTTGGCCAGCAGGCCGCCCAGCAGGCAGGCGAGGATGGACCCGTTGGACAGAAGCGTCTTAACGCCATCCATGTACGAGCCTGCGCCGCCGGAGGATACGTTGTCCTCCGAGGGCACGCCGAGCCAGATTAAAGCCGCGCCCGCGGCCGCGATGGGCAGCATGTAGAAGAGGAACGCGTACCGCCAGCCCCCCAACCGTGTCAGGTAGCTGAGCACGGGTCCGCCGACCATGAAAGACGACGCGTTCCCGGCTATGAAGTACGCCGTAGCGTTGGCCCTCCTCTCCAGCGGCACGTGTCTACCTATCAGCGCGAACGCCATGGGGCCGACCATGGCCAGCCCGACCCCCGACAACGAGTACGCGGCCAGCATCGTAGGGTAGTCCCCGGCGAGGCTGCACCCTATGCCTGAGGCTATGAAGCACCCCAGCCCGGCGAGGAGCAGCGTCTTGTGACGCATCTTGACGCTGAGGACGCCCATACAGACTGCGGATATCAGGGTCAATATGGCCGCCGTGGTCCTGATCTGGCCCATGGTGCCCACCGGCGTGTCGAAGCTCTCAGCTATGTCTATGAGCAGCAGGCTCAGTATGGTCTCGGCTGGCTGTGTGGCGAACCCCGCGAGCATGAGAGACGGTAGAAAAAGTTTGCCTACGGAGGCGTCGCCGTGGCTCATGATCCATTACGTGTCTGAATCGATATAATTTTATGGAGCGAGTGACGGGGGTCGGGCCGCCTCCTCTGCGGACTCCAAAGGGTCTTCTTCACAGGAAGCTGCCGTGGAATAGTTGTGGACGCCGTTTAAACGGTTTCTACCGGAGGAGCACGAAGAGCCAGAGGAGCAGGTCGCCGAAGGCCGCTGAGAACAGGTACCCCGCGGTGATGAGCACTAGGTAGGGCAGCGTCGCTGAGACCCATGTCCTCTCGACACCGCTTTCCCGGAGGAGCCTGAAGGTCTCCTCCGCCTTGTCGTCATCCCAGATGTCTGGCCTGAGCCTGACGCCGCCGCCGGGCGTCTCCAACGGGTACTGGTGCGGCGGCCCCCGTGCGTCCACCAGCTTCACGTTGACGGCGGTGAACATTAGTACCACCTTTCTTGGCGTCGATAAGTCTCTGTGTCTCTCGAATAGGGACGCCCCGCCCGACGCGGCGCCTAGGTTCCGGGCCAAGACCATGAGCGGCGTCACTATACCCGCGACGGCGGTGTTCGACAGCATGGTGAATGGGTAGAAGGGCGGCGTCCAGCCCCACAGGGTCTGCAGGTAGACCGGGGCCTTCGGGTGGATGATGGACAGCGCCACGAAGGCCAGGAGGTCGGCGCCGCCGAAGAGCCCGAGGCCTCCGAAGACCAGCGCCACCCCGGCCATGAAGCCCACGGAGAAAACGAGCTGCCGCACGGTGAGGTATCCGAGGAAGAGCCCGGCGGCGTCTATGACTAGGCCGGCGCCTCCCCCGGCCACCCAGACGAGGTCGTGCACCTCCCTGGAGCGGAGGTCCCTCGCCGAGCCGTAGCCCAGCATGGCGACGGCCACCGCCGTCCTGAGGACGTCCAGTGTGAGTGGGCTCGGGTTCATACCCTGAACACCGTGCACCCGTTTTTAACTTTTGTAAACCCGGGATTCATGGTCTCCGCACACTTGATAAGCCGCCGTCTAGGTTTCTCCGTGGTCTAATTGCGTCACCACATGAGACGGGCCGACAAGGAGTTCACGGAGCAGGGGGAGCTTCGGAAGGTGCTCAGGGGGACCTGTTACATGACCCTGGCCATGGCGAGGGACGGCGAGCCTTACCTGGTCTCGCTTAGCCACGGCTACGACGAGGACCGGAACTGCCTCTACTTCCACAGCGCCCCGGAGGGGAAGAAGCTGGAGTACATGAAGGCTAACCCCGGGGTGTGGGGCCAGGTGGTCATGGACCACGGGTACGTGGAGAGGGAGTGCACCCACAGCTACGCCACGGTCATGTTCAGGGGCAGGGTCAGCTTCATAGAGGACCCCGGGGAGAAGCTCCGAGCCCTGAGGACGATGCTTTGGCAGCTTGAGCCCGACGCCGAGGCGAGGGAGAAACAGTTGAACACTGACGGGCTGGGCTCGACGGTTTTCGGCAGGGTGGACGTCGAGTACATGACTGGAAAGAAGTCGCAGGAGATCGAGCTGTAGCCTGCTGGATTCTGTAGAGATTCTGAACAACTCTTAAAATAACCGCTGGCAATACCAACGTGAAACCGAGGAGACCCATATTTGCCCTACTGTGAGAGATGCGGAGCCGAGTACGACGAGGACGCGGCTTACTGCCCCAAGTGCGGCGCGGCCCTCAGCCCCGGCGGCGAGAGGCTGGTCGAGCTCGCCACCTGGACCCAGAGGTTCATAGCGCTGATGGTCGACGGCATAATACTCGCCATAATCGTGGCCTTCTTCCGGCTCCCCGGGGAGCCCGGGATGTTCGGTATGGGCTTCAGGTTCGGCGTTGACAACATCATCGGCTTCCTCTACTTCATGTTCATGGACCAGTACTACGGGCAGAGCGTGGGCAAGAAGGTGATGAACCTCAGGGTGACCAAGGTGGACGGTGCCCCCCTGGAGCTCATGGACGCCGCCATAGAGGCTTTCGGCAAGGTGTTCCTGCTGCCCATAGACTTCCTCATCGGGTTCTTCATGTTCAGGGACATGAACCAGAGGCTGTTCAACCACCTGAGCGACACCGTCGTCGTAAGGGAGATGTAGCTCCCGTCACGGCGTGAACCTTTCAGGGTGCACCTTGTGCCACCCCGTGCGGCTCTGGTATTCCACTGCGACGGAGAGGACCCCGTTCTCGTCGTAGGCCCTGCCCATGAACTGGATGCCCGTGGGCAGCCCCTCATCGTCGAAGCCGCTGGGCACCGATACGGCGGGTAGCCCCGCGCCGTTGCCCAGGGCGCCCATGACGTCCCTGGCGGTGCCCGGCGTGGATTTCCTGAACTCTTTGTCTATCTCGGGGACGGTGGTGGCGCGGCTGGGCGCAGCCACCGCGTCGTACCCCGCCATGACGTCCTCGGCGATCCGCGCCATCCTCTCCCTCAGCCTCAGGGCCTTGAGGTAGTCCACGGCGAGCACGACCGTTTTGGCGTAGGGGCCGTACCTGCACTCCGGCGCCGTGAGGCCCCTGGCGAGCCCCCGCTCGGTGAACTCGTCGAAGGCGGCTGCGGCCTCGGCGTTGAGTATGGTCCGTGTGACGGCGCCGTAGGGGAACTCCGGGAACTCTATCTCCTCCACCTCGGCGAAGCCCTCCACGGCCCTCATGGCGTCTTCGAAGTTGCGTCTCACGGGCTCCGCGACGCCGTCGGTCACCCCCTTGGGCACCGCGACCCTCAGGCCGTCCCTCTTCAAAACGTATCTGTACAATCTCTTGGACGTGGACCGGTCTCTTGAGTCGTGGCCCGCGATGGCTTCAAGCACGATGCCGCAGTCGTCGGCGGTGAGGCATAGGGGGCCAAGCTTGTCCAGGGTCCAGCTCAGCGCCATGGCGCCGTGCCTGCTCACCCTGCCGTAGGTGGGACGCAGCCCGGCGACGCCGCAGTTGTTGGCGGGGCTGAGGATGCTGCCCCAGGTCTCGCTGCCTATCGCGAAGGGGACCAGCCCGGCGGCCACGGAGGCACCCGAGCCGCTGCTGCTCCCGCCGCTCCAGTGCCGGGGGCTCCAGGGGGTGGCGCAGGGCCCCGTGAAGCTTGCGTTGGGCTGCCTGTACCCCATGCCGCCGGCCAGCTCAATCATGGCCAGCTTGGCGGCGAGGACGGCCCCCGCGTCGTCCAGCCTCGTCACGACCGTGGCGTCTCTTTCGAACACCTGGTCCCTATAGGGGGCGGCGCCCCACGTCGTGGGTATCCCGGCCGTGGCCAGCAGGTCCTTGCCTCCCCACGGTACGCCGTGCAGCGGGCCCCGCAGCTTCCCCTCCTTGATCTCCTCCTCGGCCCTTCTCGCATGTTTCATGGCTCTCTCCTTGGTCAGGGTCACCACGGCGTTGAGCTTGGGTCCATGCGTCTCCAGCCTCTCCAGGAACGTCTCGGCGAGCGCCACGGGTGAGACCTCTCCGCTTCGAACGCTTATGGACAGCTCCCTGAGAGGCGTGTAGACGGGGGTCACTCCCCATCCCTCCTGTAAGGCTTGAAGACGTTGAAGGGCTCGTCCCAGTTGCCCAGCTCGAACTCCCTGAGCTCCTTGGAGGACTCGACTATCCTCTCCACGGCCTTCCTCACCTCCTCAAGCTCATCAGGCGCTATCCTGTCCTCGTGCTTCTCCTTGACGAGGGTGAACAGTGTCTCGGCTTCCGAATCCATGGTATACCGGTGTAGGAACGGGTTTAAAACAGCTGTTTGATGGAGCGGGTATCTATAATCTCTAAAAAGTTTTCGGCCTTGTTCAAGGCGTATTGTCCGGCGGCCGGGAGCACAGGGTGCGGGTACTGCACATAGACGACGAGGAGGCCCAGCTCGTCTTCGCCAAAACCTTCCTAGAGGAAGCGGACCCCGAGCTCACGGTCGAGTCCTTCAGCGACCCGGCCATGCTGCTCGGCGCCCTGGACGGCTCCGTGGACTGCGTGGTCTCGGACTACGTGATGCCCGGGATGGACGGCATGGAGCTCTGCCGGAGGGTGAAGCAGAGGGCGTCCGTTCCCTTCATCCTCTACACGGGCCGGGGCAGCGAGGTTGTCGCGGAGGCCGCGTTCAAGCGGGGCGTGGACGACTACGTGCGCAAGGAGCCCGACCCCAGTCACTACCAGCTGCTGGCGAGGCGGATACGGAGCCACGCATCCACGTACAGGAGGCTGGGCGAGCAGCACCGGTACCAGGAGAGGCTGGAGCAGCTCAGGGGCAGCCTGGGGCTTCTGAGCGAGGCGGGAAGCCTCCGCGGCCTCGCCGAAAAGACGGCGCACATCGTCGAGAGAGTGTTCGGGTACGGCTGCTGCTTCACGGTCCAGAGGGACGGGAGGATGGTCCCGGTGCACACCAACGGCCGCGTAGAGATGCCCGAATACGACATCATAGACTCCGCCCAGCAGGCGGTGGACATGGGCGAGAAGGTCGTCGTGCCTCTGAGGCTCGGCGACGTCCACGGCGCCCTGGTCGTAGGCGTCACCGGCGGCGTCGGCGAGCAGGAGCTCAGCCTCCTCGGGACGCTGGGCACCCTGGTCGCCCAGTCGCTTCACCGGGTGGTCCAGACGGAGAAGATACGGGAGTCCGAGGAGCAGTTCAGGAGCATCGTGGAGAACGTGCAGGACGTCATAGTCCTCACCAGGCCCGAGGGAAGCATCACCTACATCAGCCCCAGCTGCCGAGGCGTGTTCGGCGTCGACGCCGCGGAGCTCAGGCACCGTATGTGGGGCGACCTGGTCCACGACGAGGACATGGACAAGCTTGAGGCGTTCTACGCCAAGTCGCTCCACGGCGAGGGCGGCGCCATCCCAGAGTACCGCGTCCAGTGCGGCGGAGAGGAGCGGTGGGTGAGCCACAGCTGGAGCCCCATAGTGAGGGACGGCGAGGTGTGGCAGGT
>CAZEMD010000004.1:0-4417 GCA_964513225.1 uncultured Candidatus Bathyarchaeia archaeon
GTGAGGGGCGCCGGGTACGACGTGGCCGGGGAGGAGGAGGTGGACGTCTACCAGGAGAACCTGGCGGCGGTGCGACGGAGGATGCTGCTGGGCTGGGCGTTCACCGGGCCCATAGTTTTGTGGATGATCCCCCACATGGTGTTCGGGGTCGCGTGGCCCAGCCACATGGTGTTCAACGTGGGGGTGACGGTTCTGAGCGCCCCCATGATATTCTGGGTGGGGTGGCCGACGATAAGGTCGGGGTACGCGTCGGTGACCCACGGCTCGGCCAACATGGACGTGCTCATAGCCATGGGCACCATAATCGCTTGGCTGACGGGGCCGGCGAGCTTCGTTTCGCCGCTGTTCAACTACGCTGGGAGCAGCACCATGATACTGGCTTTCCACCTGACGGGCAGGTACTACGAGGCGCTGGCCAAGGGCCAGAGCAGCCAGGCGATAAGGAGCCTGCTGAGGCTGGAGGCCAAGACGGCCCGGGTGCTGGTGGACGGCGAGGAGCGTGAGGTGCCGGTGGAGCGGCTGGGCGTGGGCGATGTGATGGTGGTGAGGCCGGGGGAGAAGGTGCCCACGGACGGCGTCGTGGTGTTCGGGGAGAGCAGCGTGGACGAGTCCATGGCGACGGGGGAGTCCATGCCGGTATCCAAGGGCGTGGGCGACGAGGTCATCGGAGCCACGGTGAACCAGGAGGGGCTGCTCCACGTCGAGGCGTCGCGGATCGGGAAGGACACGTTCCTGGCGCAGATCGTCAGGATGGTGGAGGAGGCGCAGGGCACCAAGGTGCCCATCCAGAGGTTCGCGGACGAGGTGATAGCGGTCTTCGTGCCCGTGGTTATCGCGGTGGCTGCGTTGACGCTGGTTGCTTGGCTGGTGGTGCCGGGTCCGCTGAACGCGGCGCTGGCGTGGGGCGACGGGTTCATCCCGTGGGTGGACACGGGGCTGCCTCAGGCGATGCTGGCCATCTCGGCCATGATCAGCGTGCTGGTTATCGCGTGTCCCTGCAGCCTGGGGCTGGCGACGCCGACGGCGTTGATGGTGGGCACCGGCATGGGGGCGCAGAACGGCATACTGGTCCGGAGGGGCGAGGCCATCCAGACCATGAAGGAGGTCAGGGCGGTGGTGCTGGACAAGACGGGGACCATCACCAAGGGGCAGCCCGAGGTGACGGACGTAGTCGCCTTCAACGAGCACCCGGAGGAGCGGGTGGTCTACTACGCGGCCAGCCTGGAGCAGGGCTCCGAGCACCCGCTGGCCCGAGCCGTGGTTAAGACAGCTATTGATCGAAAAATCGAACTAAGCCAGCCCACGGGCTTCCAGGCGCTGAAGGGGCGGGGCGTCACTGGCACGGTGGACGGCGTGGAGGTAGCCGTGGGCAAACCGGGCCTCGTAGAGTCGGGGCTCCCTGCCGAGGCGGAGGCCGAGTTCAACAGGCTTCAGGCCGAGGCGAAGACGGTGGTGGCCGTGGGAGTCGGCGGCGGGCTGGCGGGGCTGCTGGCGGTGGCCGACACGCTCAAGGAGGACTCGGCGGCGGCTGTCCGTGAGCTGGAGTCCATGGGCCTGAAGACGATAATGTTGACGGGGGACAACAGGGCGACGGCGGACGCCATCGCGGATAAAGTCGGGATAAGCGAGGTGTACGCCGAGGTGATGCCCGACGAGAAGGTCAGGGTGGTGACGGAGGCCCAGGAGCGGTACGGGATGGTGGCCATGGTGGGCGACGGGATTAATGATGCTCCGGCGCTGGCCCAGGCCAACGTGGGCGTCGCCATAGGCACCGGCACCGACATCGCCATCGAGTCGGGAGACATAATCTTGGTGCGGGGCGACCTTTCGGGGCTGGTGACGGCGATAAACCTGAGCCACGCGACGTTCGACAAGATCAGGATGGGCCTGTTCTGGGCGTTCTTCTACAACGTGGTGGCCATACCGTTGGCGGTGCTGGGGTTCCTGCACCCCGTGATCGCCGAGTCGGCGATGGCGCTTAGCAGCATAACCGTGGTGACCAACGCCAACCTGCTGCGGAGGGCTAGGATAAAGCCCAGCTACATGAGCTAAGAACGAAAAAAGGTTCAAAATAGTAAATAAAAAGATGGTTTGCTGGCTCAGCCGGTCCTACTCATTGGAGTCAGAGATAGGCGAACATGGCGGCGCATATATTCATGTTTTAATGGGTTTTAGTTTGAGAAGTTTATTTTCCTTACCTTATACTTGTTAGCCCCGGTGTTTACTATGTCAGTGTCGCCGAGCCAAGTGTTGCTGTAAGGCTCATACGTAAGCATCCTGTCGTCGTCGAGGATAACCACGTTGAAGGCGTGAGTCGTCTTGATGTCCTGATCGTAGTACCCCTCAGCCACGCCGATGGCCCCTTGATACCTCTTACCTGCCTTGTTGAACGCCAGGGCCGTGAACACGGCCGTTGTGTAGGCGTAGTTGTCGCAGTCCGCTATCTCGCTGCTCCCGAACCCCACCGCCTTCTTCACCTCCGGGTGAATCATGTCGAGAACCTGTTTCCACGAATCCTCATCGTATGCGTAATAGACGTTGTCGCTGGTCGCAACGTCGTAGATGAACCCATACATCTTAACGGCGGCCGGGTTCACAAGGTTAGGCGGGTCGACTTCCTTCTCTGTTTCATCGTTGACTGCTTGTTCAAGGATCTTTGATACGTCGGGGATCTCAACTGCGTTAGACAGTGCTTTAATGGCGTCATCGTACGCGGCCTTGAGCCTGTCCAGCTCGTCCCTCAGAGTTGTGTTATCTGCTTGGAGTTCGCTGTATTTGGTTTCTGATTCCCTGTGGGCTGACTCAGATTCACCTAGTTTATCCTCGAGTTCTCTGATTGTAGTCTTTACGTTGTCTAGTTCTTTCCTCAACTCTGCACAGAATATATCCTGTAACCATCCCTTCTGGCTCAATTAAACCCCCCATGGGATATGACTGATTAGGTCTTAAGCTCTCCCATGGATGTATAACGTGAAAATTCATTCGCTTTTTCCTTAGATGCGCTTGTGTTATACGAAGATATGGCTGAGATTTGGAAAACAGGCTGCTGGACGAGAACGAGCGCAGGGTGGTGGATGCTCTGGTGGCTGAGGGGGGCAGCATGCTCCAGAAGGACATATCGGTTGATCTGGGGTTCAGCCGCGTCAAGACCCACCGGATCGTGCAGAGCCTCGTCAAGAGGGGTCTGGTGACCGCGGAGGAGCACTTCAACACCAACTCCTCACAAGAAAAAACAGATCCGACCCGTAACAAGTAATCCGTTACAAGTCCATGAAAATTCCCTAATACCAAGTAACAAGGAACAACCAGCCCCACCCCGACCCCACAACGGCACAGCCAACCCCACAGACAACACCACGAAGCCCACAGTAAAGACCGGGAACAACCCAAACACATCCACGGTATACGCCGCCACAGCCCTGAACCCCCCTGCCACGCATATATATCCCGCGGCCCAGACATCTACCTGACATTGTTCAGCTTCATGCTCGCACCCATGGAGGGCTACAGCGACGGCGTCCTCCGCACCCTCTGCCACACCCACGGAGCCGACCTCACCTTCACCGAGATGACCCACGTCGAAAGCCTCCTCAGGGGCAACAAGCCGGCGCTCACCCGGATAACGGCCCCCGACTCGACACCCGTCCAGATACAGCTCCTCACAGGACGAGAGGACAAGCTTGAACAGCTAATCGACGGCTTCACGCCTTTCCCCGGCTTCAAGGGATTCAACCTCAACCTCTGCTGCCCCAGCCGGAACGTCATCGGACACGGCAAAGGCGCAGCCATGGTCAAGCGAGCCGCCAAGACCCAGAGACTCGTAGCCATCATCCAGGACAACGGGTACCCGGCGTCCGTGAAACTACGGCTAGGCACCAACGAATACGAGAAGAGAAACAGGCTCTACCTGAACAGCCTAGGCGGGGTCGAGGCAGACCTCTTCATAGTCCACGCGAAGACCGCCGCCCAAGAGTCGAGTGAGCCCGAGGACTACTCGGTTTTCCCCGAGTGTGTCGAGGCAGCCGGCGGCGTACCGGTCATCGCCAACGGGGGCGTAGACTCCGCCGAGAAGGCGAGAGCCCTCATGGAGATGGGGGCATCTGGAGTCATGATCGGGAGGGCCGCCCTCCACGACCCCGCGGTCTTCGACGCCTTGAAGAACGAGCTGGGGCTCAACGAGCCGAGGAGGATCGTGCCGAGCATAGGTGAACTGGTGACAGAGTACGATTCACTCCACATGCGCCTCCGCGGCAACGAAAGATACAGGGAAAGCTTTCTCAGGGTCGCCGGGAGAAAGGCTGGGAGTATAACGTACTAGCCGCGCGTGCAGCGTCCCCTGTAACCACGAAAAATCGATCCGTTAAGCCGCCTATAAACAACCCAATTCATAGGGGGAGGGGGGGGGGGGTAGACGAGA
>CAZEMD010000004.1:4427-25820 GCA_964513225.1 uncultured Candidatus Bathyarchaeia archaeon
CCCCCCCCCCCCCCCCCCCTCCCCGCCCCGCCCCCCCCCCCCCGCCCCCAGACGAGCTAAGGCGAACCGACGCCCTTTCCACCGAAATACGCCCCAGATACACCCCTTTCAGATCAAATCATATACAAAAGTGTCGTCCACCGAACACAAAAACACACCCCAAAAACGCTTATTCCACGTAACAAGGATCAACCCACTCTAACCCCAAACTACAGCACCCCGAGCCCCACGAACATCACCAAGAAGCTCACAGAGGGAGTTACCAGCGGAGGCCAACAGAGAAAGTCAGGCGCTCAACCTTTCCCTATCAGGCTCTCTATCACATCCACCTTCTCCTTCGTTACCCTCTCCAGGTGGTTGTTCGCCTTCTCCAGCTCCTCCAAAGTCAACGAATCCCGGTTATCCCTGATCCAGTCCAGCACCGCCTCTTCCTGGTGACAGTACGTCCTGTACATCAGCTGACACTGAAGCAGGTCCCCAACGTTCCTCTGGATCTCCCTCTGAGGCGAAAACATGTAACTCAGCAGCGACGCACCCAACCCACTCACCCCGAACACCACGGCAAAGAGATCCACGCCCTTATACGCGCTGTAAACCACCCCGTACCCTGCGAACACCACTCCTAGCCCCACCACGACCAGGTTGATCATCTTGTTCGTCTTGAAAGCGTCCTCGAAGTGGCCTATGGTCCTGTAGAACAGGGCGTCCAGCTTGTCCCAGTACTCTTTGGAGTATGTGAACGCAAACAAATCGGGTCTACCCGCGCCCGACGGCGCCTCGTGAGGCCGCGGCGGCGCCGCCTTTACCTTTCTGCCAGTCAAGCCATCGAGACGCCGGAAAACCGGGTCGAACTTCTGGACCTCCTTATCCTCGAGCCCCATCTCCCTGAAAGTGGACACAATGGTCTCGACGTCGGGGGCCGACACCATGTCCAGACACAGCCTCAGCACCGAGTCCGCCTCGGCGAAGGAGATCAGACACCTGTCCCTAACCACGTAGGCGATCTCCTGGACCTCGCCCTCGTCCCCGAGCTCGCCGTTCACGGCCCTCTCGAAGACCCTTCGCTCATCCAGTATCTCACGAAGTTGATGAAGCTGGCCGTCGGTGAGCTTCAGAAAGTCGCTCACACCGCGCTCCCTAGTCCTCTCCCCCATCTCCTCACCCAAATATCATCGCCCACCAACCAATCTAAAGTTTCCCGCATAAGAAAAAAGTCAAACTAAAAAACACATAACTCGAAAACAATGCAGGCTTCTACCTAGACTGGGACCTCGACATCGGCGGCCAAGACGATTTCGCTTACACCAGAAATAACCCCAGAACCCCCAATTTTTCTCATCCAGTCACCATTCAAGCCTAAAAGCCATGACTAGGCTCACACGGAAACACTAACCCACACTGAACGGAAATCAATATATATACCCACATACAACAAATTTCATAGGTGTGTGGGTATAGATGAGCGTCGTGGATCTTGACGACAGAGGCAGGCTAACCCTGCCAAGCGAGGTAAGGAAAACCCTAAAGATAGGAGACCGGGTGCTCCTCATCAACGCGGGAGACCACGTGAAGCTCATCCCCCTCCCCGCCGACCCCTTCGAGACCCTCAACGGCGCCCTCGACATAGACAAACCCTTCACCCAGCTCAGGGAAGAAGCCGAGAAGGCCGCCCAAAGGGAAGCCGGGGAGTAAACAATGCCCCTGCTAGAGAACGACGTCATATTCGCGTACCTGAACACACGCGACAAGAACCACCAAGCAGCCGAAGCCATATTCAACGCGTTAAACCACGGAAAACTACACCTAGACATATCCAGCGTCACCCTGATAGAGCTAGAGCTAATATACAGAAGCCAAGGCATAGAGGAAAAGCTCCTGAACCACCTGGCAGCCCTAACAGCCCTACCCAACATCAGATACGTCCCCCTGACCCCCGACCTCGTCCTAGCCAGCGTCTACCTCCGCCAAACACTGGACTTGACCTTCTTCGACAGCCACTACGCCGCCACGGCCCTCAAACTAGACCGACAAATAATAAGCACAGACAGAGCCTACGACACGGTCCCCGGCATCACGCGAACAGATCCAAAGAAGTATCTCTGAGCCACCGAACCAATAACAACCACCCAACCTATACCTTACTAGCCAACTTACTCGACAAGAAATTCAACCTCAAACCCCCCAAAAACAGGACAATAAAAAACCAGTCACACAATAAAGACTCGGCTAAAAAACAGATCTGACCCCCCGCAGGATCAAACCAAAGAAAAAAAACCCCGTAATACCAGGTAACACGACACAACGAGGAGGCTACCGCTCAACCCCGTCCGCGAAGACATCCGGATCGTTACCAAGAAAAATGGGGTTACCCCGGCCACAAACCCCACACTCAAAATCATCATACCTCAGACTAGCCCCACACTCACAAACAGCCCAGATCTGAGCCCCACAGTTAGGACAGTACCGCGCACCAGTCTTCGGGTGAGGCCCCCCACTCAAAACCCACCTGATAGCCGTCTTACAATACGCACAGTGACCCTGACGGATAACAGACTCCACAACGATTTATCCTCACCAGAAGATAAAAACTCATCCCCTACCCGAAAGCTCACACGCCCGACAGAGATCACCCCTAGCCGGACGCCCACAGACCCTACACCGCCCCACAACCCCGCCACCACCCCTGCCACGGATCTTCAACCCAGTCCGGTAGACGGTGAACTTCGTACCGGGGTGACTGACCTCCATACGGTTAAGAAACCTCCGCACATCAGACCTCATAGCCTCCTCCGCGTAGGGGCAGGGCAGGCTCTGAAACTCCAGGCCGTTGACGTAGGCGTAGAACGTGGTCTCCCTCTCAGGCACCTCGCAAAGCGGCTTCACCCTCCGCACGAACCCCTCCAGGCTCCGGCCCCCGGGGTGGAACCCGTCGATCCTCACCACGTCCCCCCGGAGCACGTTCATGAGCACGCCCTGGGCCACGTCGTCCAGGTTATGCCCCGTCGCCAGCCTATCCGCGTCCACCGCCTTAGCCGCCTCGTCCAACGCCCTCCGCCGAAGCACGCCACAGTAACTGCACGTCCCCAGCTCCCGGTCCCGCGCCGCGATCTCGTCCATGGTCTCACCGAAGAGCTCCCCGAACCCCACCCTATGCAACTCCACCCCAAGCTCCCTGCAGCTCTTCTCAGCCAGCGAGAGAGCCTCGTCCCTGTACCCAGTGACCCCCTCGTCCACGCATACCGCCACCAGCTCGGCGTAGGGCCTATCCCTCTCCAGCTCGTCGAGGAGCCTGAGCAACGTGAGGCTGTCCTTCCCCCCGCTTACCCCCACAGCGATCCTGCTGTCATACTCGAACATGTCGTACTTGCCCACGGTCTTCTTGACCCTCTCCAGCAGGGACTCGTTGAAGCACGCCCCGCAGAGGCGCTCCCCCGAGTAGGGCCGGTAGTAGATGGAAGGCGCCTCACGGCACCTGGTGCAGATGGGTGTCAACGCGTTCAACGGACACTCATCTCAGCGCAATAAAAACCATGCCTAGCCGCCGTGCGTCACCGGCAACAGGACCAGCGTGGAGCCGTCACCTATCGGCGTCATAGGCCCCTCCAGGTTAGACGCCTCGACGCCGTCCACAAGCACCAGCGCGTTGGGCGCGTAGCTGTCCACAACCCTGTCCACGAGCACATCCCCTAGACCCGGAACCCTCTCGACCAGCCTATCGACCACGTCAACCAGCCTGGAGCCTTCCTCGACCTCGATCACCAATCCGGTCGAACCGGCGGCCTCCCTGAACACCCCGATCAGCCTAACCTCCACACGCATAGCCGCAGACCATCCACTCACATGGGGACGCCCCATATATACTCTGAGCTTGCTTACCCCCCTCGTAACGTCTGTGCCCTCGCCGTCGCTCCCGTCCGCCTTTGGACCGGGTCCACGTTCCAGGCGAGGGTCAGTGCAGTCGTCGCTCAGAGTCAGGCGCTCGTGTCTATCTCTACCTCTCCCGCAGCGGTTATGGTGGCCTTGGCGTGGCGTAGAGCCCAGCAGCTTATGACGACGCCGACGGGCAGTGAAGCCGGGTGCCTCGCCGCCATCTCGATGTGCACGTCCAGGACGCTGGGCCCCTCACCGAGGCCCATGGCTCCTATGCCGAGCTCGTTCAGCTTCACCAAAAGCTCCTCCTCCATCTCGGCGACCCGGGGGTCGCTGCTCCTCACCTTGAATGGCCTGAGCAAAGCGTTCTTAGCGATCTTCATGCATGCGTCCTCTCCGCCACCGACCCCGACGCCGACGAAGTAGGGCGGGCACCCGAGGCTCCCCGCCTGGGCCACCGCCTCAACCACGAACTGCTTGACGCCCTTGAACCCGAGGCCCGGCTTGAGCATCCTGTGGGCAGCCACGTTGCTGCTTCCCCCGCCCTTGGGCATGGCGACCAGCTCCAGCTCGTCCCCAGGCACCATGTCTATGTATATAATCGGGACGTAGCCGTTGAGGCCCACGTTGTTCCCCGTGTTACCCTTGAACATGTCCACCGCGTTGGGGCGCAGAGGCACCTCCTCTGTGGCCCTCTTGGTGGCCTCCACCAGCAACTCCTTGAGCCGGGACCGCAGCGGGAAACCGTCACCCACCTTGGCCATGAAGGCCACGATCCCCGTGTCCTGGCACATGGGCCTGCTTTCCCCGCGCGCGATCCTGACGTTCTCAAGTATGTTGACCATCTGGGATCTGCCGACGGAGCCCTCCGTCTCCCCCATGAGGCGGTCCATCTCCTCCACGTACTCCACGGGGAGCTCGGTCGCCGCTATCCTTAGAAGCTCCACGGCCGTGTCCTCGACTACCTTCTCGATCATCGCTATCCCTCCATCTCCTCGATCAACCGGTCACGTATATCCGCGATCTTGGCGCCCACGTCCGCGGTCAGGTTACCGCCATGGGTGTCTATGGTGACTATCATTGGACCGAAGTCCTCGACGTCGTACACCCAGAGACACTCCGGCATGCCAAGCTCCTCCAGCCAGAACACGTCCCTCACCTTCTTTATTCCCTGCGCCGCCAGCAGCGCGGCTCCGCCTGTGAATGCACCGTAGACGCATCCGTACTCCTGGCACGCCTTAGAGGTACGCTCGCCCATGCCCCCCTTACCGATTATGACGGCTGGGCGGTACACCTCGATGAACTCGTCCTGGAAGATCTCCATGCGCGCGCTCGTAGTCGGCCCGGCGGCGACGACCCTCCACTCCCCTTCATCGTCCTTCTTCATTATGGGCCCGCAGTGGAAGACCCCGTTTCCCTTGAAGCCCACCGGCGGGGACTCTCCCTTCTCGTGCAGCTCCAGCGCCTTCAGGTGAGCCTCGTCCCTCGCCGTTATCACGGTGCCTGTCACGTATATGAGGTCCCCCGCCACGAGTTTTCTTATCTCCTCATCGGGGACCGGTGTCTTGAGATGATACTCCATATCTATGCCTCAATGATAGTTGCGGCTACCGTTTTTTAGATTTATCATGCAGGAAGTCAGCACAGCAGCCCGTACAGGTTGAGGGCGATGAGCCAGACGCCGATGAGGATTCCCAGCCACTTCCTCGGTATCTTGCATACAAGGTAACCTGAAACGGGGGTGAGAATCAAGCCCCCTAGTATCATGGGTATCGTCAGGTTCCACATGAACTCGTCGAAGCCTATGGTGAAGCCGAAGGTGATCACCGCCGCCAACGATACAAAGGGCTCCGTGAACTCTATGGTGCCGACGGCCTTCTTGGGGTCCGAGCCGGACAGGATGAGGCTTGGTGTCCCTATTGGCCCCCAGCCGCCTCCTCCTAGCACGTCGATGAAACCCGCGACGAAGCCCAGCGCCATCGCCTCCTTGTCCTTGAGCTTCACCTTCCTTATGCGATATTTTACGGTGTGACGGTACAGCACTATGCCGCCCATAAGAATCAGTATTACTCTGACGATCGGTTTGGCCGAGGAAAGGCTCATCCGGCTGAGGACAGAGGCGCCTAGCACCGCGGAGAGGACGCCGGGTACGGCCATTCTGAGCCAGATCTCCTTGTCCACGTTCCCCAGCTTGTGGTGTATCACCGCTGAGAAAAGGTCGACCACGGCCTCAGCCGCGTGGACCGATGCGCTGGCGACCGCGGGTGTTATCCCGAAGGTCATTAGTACGGTGGAGGAGGTCACCCCGAAACCCATTCCAAGGGTGCTGTCCACGAATCCGCAGATTAGACCAACCAGTACGTATACTAAAGACATTTTGAGGCCCCCACAAACCAATCAACAACCAATAGTGTATGGATTGGGTATTGGTGTTTCATCATTTCTTGGGGAAAGGAAGCAACATAATATTATAATGTTTTTGGTTGTAATCCAATATACATCCAATATAGTTGAATCGTTTCGATGGCCAACAACCCTCGAAAAGCATAAAATCCGCCATTGAAAATGGTTAGGGATGTCGTACCCTAGGTCGAATCTAATTCTCCGAATGGACCCCGAGAACAAGCGGTTCAAGGATCGGGTGACGGAGCTGAGCGGAGAAAACGTTGACCTCTGCTTCCAGTGCGGCGCCTGCAGCTCCGGGTGCCCCATGACACAGGAGATGGACCTTCTGCCAAGCAAGATAATAAGGATGGTGCAGCTGGGGCTCGAAGAGACCCTGGAGTCCAATACCATATGGGTCTGCACAACTTGCTTCAACTGCGAGGTCCGGTGCCCCCGAGGGATAGACATAGCCAACGTCATGGAAGCCTTGAGGCAGCTCGTTCTACGCAAGAAGTATAACAGGGTGAGCCTTGACGAGCTTAGCCCAGAGGAACTCAGAGACCTGCCCCAGATAGCATTAGTGTCTAACCAGAGGAAGCTCACCGCATGACGAGACTGGCTTACTACCCCGGATGCACTCTGAAGACGAAAGCCAAGAACTTCGAGGACTCCACCCTGGCCACGGCCGAGAAACTGGGCATTGAGCTGGTGGAGCCTGAGAGGTGGAACTGCTGCGGCACCGTCCACTCGCTATCCACGGACGACGTGATGCACCACCTGGCCCCTGTGAGGAACCTCCTGAGGATGGAGGAGCTCAGAGACGCGGGGAAGGTGGACTCGAGGCAGGTCGTCACCCTCTGCGCCATGTGCTACAACACGCTGAAGCGGAGCAACACGGTGTTCAACACGGACAGCGACCGGAGAAAGAAGATCCGCGACAACATGTACAAGGAGGAAAAAGAGTACAGCGGCAACGTCGAGGTTGTCCACTACCTTGAGACCCTGCGGGAGATGGGGTGGGACAAGGTCAAGGAGGCCGTGGTGAAGCCCCTGACCGGCTTGAAGGTCGCCCCGTACTACGGCTGCCTCCTGCTCCGCCCCAGAGGCACAGGGATCGACGACACGGACAACCCCACCATAATGGAGGACCTGTTGGAGGCGCTGGGAGCCGAGGCGGTGGGCTTCGCGTACAGCCAGAAGTGCTGCGGCAGCTACAACACCGTCCACATGAAGGACGTCGTCGCCGACCTAGCGTACAAGATACTCAACCATGCAGCGGAGGAAGGCGCCGAGATGCTGATCACGGCGTGCCCCCTCTGCGAGTACAACCTCGGCCCGATGCAATCCGAGGTGGAGAAGAAGCACCCTGTTTTTGATTCGATACCCGTGGTATACTTCACCCAGCTCATGGCATTAGCCTTCGGGCTGGGGGAGGAGGCCACGGCTTTCACGGGCAACACGCCCGACCCGAGGCCCCTGCTCAGAGAGAAGGGCCTGCTGGAGGAATAATGATGGAGAACAACGCCGAATATGTGACCATCTACGTGATGGGCAAGAAACACGAGGTGCCAGGCGACCTGACTATAATGAAGGCCATGGAGTACGCCGGACACCAGTTCACGAGGGGAGCGGGATGCAGAGGTGGCTTCTGTGGATCCTGTGCGACCCTCTACAGGAAGAAGGGGAGCTACAAGCTGGAGGGCGCGCTCGCGTGCCAGAAGATCGTGGAGGACGGCATGTACATAGCCCAGATACCCTTCAACCCGGCTGAGAAAATAACTTACAATCTCGAAGAGCTGAGGCCCGACGCCAATACGATGCTGGAGTACTACCCAGAGCTAAGCAGGTGCCTCGCCTGTAACACATGCACAAAGGCCTGCCCACAGGACATCATGGTGATGGACTACGTGCAGGCAAGCCTTCGAGGAGACATAACGTCGGCAGCTCAGCTTAGCTTCGACTGCATAAGCTGCGGACTATGCGCCGTCAGATGCCCCGCGGAGATCGTTCCCTACAACGTAGGTCAGCTCGCCAGGAGGCTATACGCCAAGTACATAGACGGGCCGAGCCAGCACGTGTTGGACCGGGTGGAAGAGGTCGAGGAGGGCAAGTACGACGAGGAGATCACTAGGCTGATGAAAGCCTCGAAGGAGGAGCTCTCAGAGCTCTACAACAACAGGGAGATCGATCTGAAATGAGCGAAGACGTTAGCGGCTACCTAGACTACATGCAGGAAAGCATCAGGAAGGTCGAGGCCACGAGGGCCAGCAGGGTGGGCAAGAGCTTCAAACGCATGACCGCGGAGGAGAGGCAGCAGGTGCTTGAGGCGTACCACCCTGACTGGAAGATGGACAAGAAACGCGAGCTCAGAGTAGGCACAAGCAAGGGCGAGCTCATGCCCCTCGAGGTGGCGGACATCCTGGAGGCTCATAGCACTATAGAGCCCGATAAGATCGATTTGAGTAAAATCGACTACGACGTTGACGTGTTGGTGATAGGGGCTGGCGGGGCCGGGCTAAGCGCGGCGCTCCTGGCTGAAGAGAACGGTATCGCCCCAGATAATATACTCATAGTCCAGAAGCTTAGGCTGGGCGACGCAAACAGCAAGATGAGCCAGGGCGGTATACAGGCGGCCGATCACCCAAACGACAGCCCCACTATACACTACCTCGACATCATAGGCGGCGGCCACTACTACAACAAGCCTGAGCTCGTCGAGGCCATGGTGAAGGACGGCCCCGGTGTCATAAAGTGGCACGAGGAGCTGGGCGTCCTCTACGACAAGCTGGACGACGGGACGATGCAGCTCGCCCCCGGCGGCGGCACCAGCAGACGAAGGATGCACAGCTGCAAGGACTATACCGGGCTGGAGATCACCCGGGTCCTCGTGGACGAGGTCATCAACAGGGAGATAGGCTACGTCGAGTTCACGTCCGCGGTCGAGTTCATAAAGGACGACATGGATCAGGTGGCGGGAGCAGTCCTTTACGACATGGACAGCGACGAGTACAAGATCGCCCGAGCCAAGTCCACCATACTGGCGACGGGGGGCTTCGGGAGGCTCCACATACAGAACTTCGAGACCACCAACCACTACGGCGCCACCGGGGACGGCATAGTAATGGCTTACCGCGCGGGAGCCAACCTAGTCCACCTCGACAGCACCCAGTTCCACCCCACGGGCTCGGCTTACCCGGAGCAGATAGTCGGTCAGCTCTGCACCGAGAAGCTCAGGGCGAGGGGCGCCCAGCCCCTCAACGCTGACGGCGAGCTCTTCGTCTACCCGCTGGAGACCCGCGACGTTGAGGCGTCTGCCCTTATACGAGAGTGCTACGGCAGGGAACGGGGAATAACCACCCCGTCTGGGGTGAAGGGCGTGTGGCTCGACACCCCTCTCATCGAGTTAATTAACGGCGAGGGGACCATCGAACGCCAGTTCGCCGCCATGTTCAGGAACTACAACAAGTTCGGCATAGACATAAGGAAGGAGCCCATGCTCGTCTTCCCCACACTCCACTACCAGAACGGAGGCGTCGAGATCAACGTCAAGTGCGAGACCAGCGTACCCGGCCTCTACGCCGCAGGCGAGGTCTGCGGAGGCGTCCACGGAAAGAATCGGCTCATGGGCAACAGCCAGCTGGACCTCTACGTGTTCGGCAGAAGAGCCGGGAAAGCCGCCGCGGAGAGAGCCAAGACGGCGAAGATAGGTAGGCTAAACCTGGATCACATCGACCGATACGAGAAACTGCTGAAGCAGGAAGGCGTCGAGACCGAGAGAAAATCCCCAATACTTCTCCCCGAGTACCGCGGCGAGAAGACACTAGAGCACCAGCTCAAAATACTGTAAGGAACAGAAAATGTCTGACGAGAAGATAGGCGTCTGGGTCTGCGAGTGCGGCGGCAACATAGGCGACGTAGTGGAGACCCAGGAGGTCGCCGACGCAGTGAAGGACGAGGCCGCCTACGTGAAGGTTGAACGTTACCTGTGCAGCAAGCCCAGCGTAGACTCCATCAAGCAGGCCGTCGAGGAACAGGGGCTGGACAGGGTTGTCTTAGCCTGCTGCACCCCCAAGATGCATAGGACCACGTTCCTCAGCAATCTGGAGGAGAAGGGCGTCAACCCCGCGTTCCTTGAGATTGTGAACATCAGGGAACAATGCAGCTGGGTACACAAGGACGACCACGAGGGCGCCACCCGGAAGGCTCTGGACCTCGTGCGAGGCGCCATCGCCAGGGCTAAGGAGTCGGTACCCCTGGAGTCGAAATCCATGGAGGTGGTCCCTGAGACGCTTGTGATAGGCGGCGGCGTGACGGGGATCACGACCAGCCTCAGGTTGAGCGAGTATGGGATGAAGGTACACCTCGTAGAGAAGAGGCCAAGCATCGGGGGGCACATGATCCAGTTCCCGAAGGTCTTCCCCACGCTGGACTGCAGCCAGTGCATACTGACGCCGAAGATGGCCGAGGTGAGCCAGAGCAGGAACATAGACCTCTACACCTACAGCGAGGTCAAGGAAATATCCGGCGTACCGGGCGACTTCAAGGTAAAGGTCTGGGTCAAGCCGAGGGGCGTCGACCCTGAGAAGTGCATAGGCTGCGGCGCCTGCAACAGGGTCTGCCCCGGGAAAGCCCCGGACGAGTACAACGAGGGCCTCAGCGAGCGTAGGGCCATATACAGGCCCTTCCCCCAGGCCGTCCCCAGCATATACACCATCGACTACGACGCATGCATAAGGTGCGGGGCGTGTGAGAAGGCTTGCCCCGCCGACGCCATAGACCTCGACGACCCGGGTAAGATGATCGAGTTAAACGTCGGGGCCGTCGTCCTCGCGACGGGCTACGAGCTATACGACCTCAGCGGGCTGCCACAGTACGGCTACGGCGTATACCCCAACGTGGTCACGAGCCTCGAGATGGAGCGCATACTAGACGTCAACGGCCCGACGGGAAGCCAGCTCATAGTGCCCGAGACCGGCAGGGATGTGAAGAGCGTCGCCTACGTGCTCTGCGCAGGGAGCAGGGACACGGAGGTGGGCCGCCCATATTGCAGCCGAGTGTGCTGCCTCTACAGCTTGAAGCAGGCTCAGCTACTCAGAGAAAGGGGCGTCGACGTCTGGATACACTACATAGACATCAGGGCACCGGGAAGACGATACGAGGAGTTCTACATGGCCACCCAGGAGAAGGGGGCCATGTTCGTCAAGGGCAAGGTGACGGAGATAGCGCCCGAGGGCGACCAGGTGCTCGTGCGAAGCGAGGACATGATGCTCAACAGCATGGTGGAGAACCCGGTGGACCTCGTGGTGCTTACTCCGCCCATCGTGACAACCGAGGAGACGCTGAGGCTCGCCGAGAGCCTGAGGGTGCCTGTGGACGAGGATCAGTTCGTGCTTGAGAGGCACCCCAAGCTGGACCCCATGAGCACTAAACGCGACGGCATCTACGCGGCGGGTATGGTGATAGGCCCGAAGGACATACAGAGCTCCACAGCGGAGGCTGAGGGCGCCGCGATGAAGGTCGTGAACTTCCTCAGCGGCGACCGCGTAATAGAGCCCAACAGGGCGTACCTCTCGAACCCGGAGGCCTGCACAGGCTGCGAGGAGTGCGTCGAGGTGTGCCCCGAGAACGCTATATCTATGGACGAAGGGAAGCCCGTTATCAACGAGATTATGTGCAGCGGCTGCGGGGCCTGCATACCCGCGTGCCCCGAGGATGCTCTGGATCAGCAAGGGCTAAGCGACGCCCAGCTGAAGGCGAACATAAGGGGGGCCCTAGACCACAGCGAAGCAGAGCTCAAGATAATGGCGTTTGTCGAGCAGGAGCTGGCGTACACCGCCGTCGACCTGGCTGGGCTCGCCCGTCTAACCTACCCCAGCAGCGTGAGGATCATCCCTCTGCCGAGCCTGGCGCGGCTCAAGAAGGAGCACATCCTGTACGCCTTCGCCCACGGGGCGGACGGGGTGTTGATGCTGGAGGCCCCGGAGCACGAGGGCCCGTACGGCCATGCGCACGTGATCAGCGAGGAGCGGATAGACGAGTACCGCTGGGACGTGGAGGACGACGACGTGGACAGCAGCAGGATATGGTTCAGCAGAGCATACGTCCCTGACTGGCGTAAGCTGGAGCGCGTCTTCAAGACGTTCCACGACATCGTGGACGGTGAAGGCCCCCTCGAGGGCGATGTCCGCGACGCGCTTCTCGAGGCATACGGATAAAGGGCTGTTTATATCCCATCCATGACCATATCTTAAATATCCATTAGGGGTCATTTCTTCACGATTCGAGTTGAGTGTCGACACAGAGGAACTTCTGAAGAAGGCTTCCAAGTGGAAGGAGATCGCCCCGGACTACCACGCCCTCTACAGAGGGAAGGTGGAGGTCATGCCCAAGTGCGCCATACGGAGCCTCCAGGACTTCAGCATATGGTACACGCCGGGCGTGGCCGAGGCCTGCCTCCAGATAGAGAAGGACAAGGAGAAGGCTTACGAGTTCACCAGCAAGTGGAACTACGTCGCCGTGGTAAGCGACGGGACACGGGTGCTGGGGCTCGGGGACATAGGCGGCCAGGCAGGCATGCCCGTGATGGAGGGCAAGGCCCTCATATTCAAGTACCTGGGGGGCGTGGACGCGTTCCCGATATGCCTGTCCACCAAGGACCCTGACGAGATAATCCAGGCGGTCAAGTGGATAGAGCCCAGCTTCGGGGGCATAAACCTCGAGGACTTCTCCAAGCCCAAGTGCTTCTACATACTGGAGAAGCTCAGGGCCGAGATGCCCATACCCGTCTGGCACGACGACCAGCAGGGCACGGCGGCCGTCATCCTCGCGGGAACCATCAACGCCCTCAAGTATGTCGGCAAGAAGATGTCCGAGGCCAAGTTCACCATAGTAGGCACCGGCTCCGCCAACACGAGGACCTACTACGTGTTGACGGCGGCGGGGGTTAACCCCAAGAACATCATCCTGGTCGACAGCACCGGGACGCTGGGCACCTACAGGAAGGACATAAAGGACACCTACAAGTGGCCCATAGCCGAGGAGACGAACCCCGACAACGTCGAGGGAGCCATCAAGGAGGCGGCAAAGGGAAGCGACATAATGATCGCGGCCTCCAAGCCGGGCCCCGGGACCATAAAGAAGGAGGACGTCAAGGCGATGGCATCCGACCCAATAGTGTTCGCGTGCGCCAACCCGGTGCCCGAGATATGGCCGTGGGAGGCGGAGGAGGCCGGCGCCAAGGTCATCGCCACGGGCCGCAGCGACTTCCCCAACCAGGTGAACAACAGCCTCGTCTTCCCCGCCATATTCAGGGGCGCCTTGGATGTACGCGCCAAGACCATCACCGACGAGATGTGCATCGCAAGCGCCACGGCGCTCGCTAAGTTCGCCGAGGACAAGGGGCTCACGGAGGACTATATCATCCCGGCGATGAGCGAGTGGGAGATATACCCGCTCCAGGCGGTGGAGACCGGGTTGAAGGCCATGGAGCAGGGCATCGCCCGTAAGAAGCTGAGCAAGGCGGAGATATACGAGAGGGCGGACTCCATAATCAGGCGGACCCAGGACGTCGTGAAGCTGCTCATGCAGCAGGGCTTCATCGAGGCTCCTCCCCCAGAGTAGCTTCTTTCTCGGTTATGACCTTCTACCGGTCATATCTGTTCACACATATATCCCTTCTTCATATCATCGCGCTCAAACACAACAAAAATTTTAAACGGTAAAAGCTTGTAAAAATATCGAGACAGCAAATATTCTGGGGATAATAATGGTTGATTCAATTGATATTCCTATTATAGATTTTCATGCTCACATATGCGATCCTAACAGCATTTCTCAAGTCATTGATATATTTTTTAGCAGGTATCTTAATACATACTTAAATGTCGATACTTATGAGAAATACATCCAATTAAGATCAACAGTTAAAAATGCGCGTGATGAAGAAGAACGTAAAATCAAGATGGAGTATCTCTCCACATTTTCTAGGAATCTCGGCTTAGATAGTCTTAGAGCCAGATTTGAAGAACAGTTACTTACAATACCAGTCTTCAGAGAATTCTTACGTTACATTGCTAAATCACATTCATGTGCACCAGACATAATATCGATTGATAAAGCAATAAGCGAAGATTTGAAGAATCCCCTGAAATATCACACTGATGTTCTTAAAAGAGAAAAAATAATTAGGGTTATACTTGACTTATTTGGAGAAACTACAATAAGCGATAATTTTCCTAAGGAGAAGGCAAACTGGGTTTATCGGATAGATAAAATGCTGCAACCTTCTTGGGTTATTGATAAAGGATTTAACTCATTGAATCAAGTTAATGAATATATAATTAACGATCTTAATACTGTCATAAAAAAGGGATGCATCGGATTTAAGAGCGCTATGACCTATTCCAGAACAGTTGAGGTATCTAATCCCACAAAAAAACAAGCTAAAGACGCGCTTCAAAAATTATTAAACAGTCCCAACATTTCTGGTAAATATTTGATAACTTATCAAGACTATCTTATTAGACAGATGTTGATTGAGTCGGGATCTTTGAATGTGCCATTCCTTTTTCATTTTGGACCAGGAGGACCAGGCCCTCGACCTGATTCCCGTAACCTTGATCCAGATGGATTCCGAATCATTCTTGACGATCCTGCTATGAGAAAGACGAGAATTGTAATACTACACTGCGGATATCCGTATACAGAGAAAGCAGCTATTATGGGGTATCAATATCCAAATTTCTATATTGACCTCTCAATTCCAAAATTCTTCGGTGGGTATTTAAATCGATGTTTAATGACGCTTCTTCAAATTACGCCACATCAGAAGCTGTTTTATGGAAGTGACGCCTACCACACCCCTGAAACATACGCGTTTGATGCATATTTTTTTAAGAAAAATCTTAAAAATGTATTAATGCAATTAAAAAAACGATATTCTATAACAGATGATGAAATAAATACTATCTATCGTAGGATTTTATATGAGAATGCAAAGGAATTTTTAAATTTAAAAATTTAAAATTCTCATAAATTTCCTTTACATAGTCTTAATTTAGTCACATATTTTTACATGAAATTCTCTGAGGAAAACAATAAGAAAGAGAAAATCATGTTAAAATACAAATGCATGATGCATATAATATACTTAATTTGTATGAACCTCAAACGATAAAATAACTCTGAGTTCCTTAATTAAACAAACCTAATGTAAAGATTTAATATTACATCGCACGTGATAAGCAAGAACTGCACGGCCTATCTTTCGATTCTGATCTATAAATATTAGTTAATAATGTTTTGCATATCACACAGTCATTTTACAAGCACAGCGCTGCAAACATATATCTTTTTTCTTCATATCATCACGCATATTTGAAAAATAGGTTATAACCTATCAAATTTTAATTATATTAAAAAAATGTAAAAAAGAAGGAAATTATCCTAAGCCAAGTAATTGTATAAGTATTAGTTGCATTTGTGCTAAAAGAGATGCTACTCTTGACATGTAGAACCAAGCAAAAGTATTACCATACATAGCCATCATAGTTAATCTACCGATATTAGCAGATATTCCTAATGATCCTTTCTGTTCCCTCAAAAAGAGGAAATATGAAAGTGTGCATATTGTAGTAATTATTATTATTATGTTGTTAAAAGTACCCAATGTTGATGGTTCTATAACAGCTAGTCGTATTGTAGCAATTATTTGTTCATATATCTGGGTTTTTATAGCTCCACGAACAGCAATAGCTGTACTTAATCCCATTATTAGTGACATAGGTATTCTGCTTATCCAACTATATTTTGGAATAAACCTAGTCCAAATTAGTAAGCCTAAGATTATTGGTATTAACAACATGTATTCGCCACGCACAGTAAGTGGAATATAAACCATTGAGACCACATTTTGATATGCTAGTAAAACCCCGTGTCCAACTGCAATTCCAATTAATGTGTACTCTGAGAATCTATATAGTAAATTGTCTTTATATAGTTGACTAAAATACATCAAGATGAGTAATGCTTGTATCCATAGTCCAATATCTCTCGATATCATTGTTTGTTGATCCTCCTGTCAATAAAGTATAGCACATTGGTAAGTAATATTAAAACCGAGAAAAATATGTGCCCCGTTGACACAGTATCAGTTGAAGCCAGTCCTATTCCTGGATTTCCTGTAAGAGTTTCATATTCAGCTCCACCACGAAGACCATTTATGAAACCTATCATTTGTTCTGATGCATAATATGGCAAATATATCCCCATCATACCACTTATACTAATGAATCCGCAGTCCTTTCCATACGCTGAGTTGTATTGTCTTAGTAACCATTCTGGTGGGCTTCCAGTAATATGAATAATAAATTCAAAGTCATTAGCATCACTTACCTCTCCCATCATTGGCAGTTGGTCTATAGGTGTCCCATAATAGTCTTGTTCAACTACAGAGCTTATATCCTTAGCAAAGGCAGACATAGCCATCTCACCACCGGAGTAATAACCTAGGTTCACATAGTTAATTCCATAATCTGCACTTCCTTTTTCTATTTCTGGTATTACATACTGGTCATATATTACAGGGTCCTCGGTTGTACCGCTTATCCAATATATTTTTGCACCTTTATCGAAAAAGTGTTGAACAGCTGCAATTACACCGGGTTTATATTCTGTTGGCCAGAAGCCAACAGACATACCACCCCAAATAAGAATTTTATCGTTTTCCTGAATATTGTTATTCACATAATTGTAAAAGTCTCGCGTTGGGTCTGAAACTAGTATTGGTAATCCAATTGGTCGAATAATGGGGGCCACTAGTAGAATTATTAATACTAAGTAATAGTATCTATGATCTAAGTGTACTAAACGGAGTAACCAATTTTCTTTATTGTTACTCATTGTTACGCCTCTATTCTCCAGCTCCAACAGTAGACCTACGTTCTACTTGTAACAACATTTTAACACCAGTAAACAGCACTCCAATTCCAGTTGCTATTATCATTCCACGCATAGCTGATACGTTCGGAACATTCATTATCCAAGTTTTAAGATTCTCATACCATGGAATAAACGCAGTAATAGCAGGAGCATTTCCACTAGCCACTAGAAAAGTACTGATAATGAGTACGGTTGATTCTAAATTTCTTGCACGGAAAGTCCTAAGGACTGCACCACAGAAGTAGAATGCCATTATTGACCATACTGCAGTTGATACTGGTGAAAGCAGATTTGTAAAAATGAAAGTATATTGAGATGAGGTTGTGCCATATATTAGGCCAATCACGATTGTTATTGTCATGATGGCTATTAACCATGCGTTTAAGAATTTATCTGAAATCTCCTTAGATTTACTAATTTTTGGTAGATGTATTTTTACTAAGTTAAATGCACCTAATACTATTGCAAAAGCTGCAAGAATCACTATCCATTGTTGTAATTCTGATACAAAGTTAGATATCGAGGAAGGTAGTATTAAAAAGTATTCGGTAAATATTACTACTAATATAATGCTTATTATCATCAGGGGTAGTTTAACTCTAAGAACGTTTGACATTTTTTTTCTCCTAAGTATTTAAAAAGTCAATTACTAGGTTGCTTCCCATACTGTATGTTAGTAAACCTATTATTAGAAGGCCCAAGGATATAATTTTGAATATATCTTGGGCGAAGACAGTTATAAGCTGTTTTGGGTCTTGATTTAGATAAGCTTCAGCAACAAATACCTCTTCCCCCATAAGTACATAATCACAAGTTACTACTAAATGGGGCACAACAAGGTAATACGCTGTACCTCCTATCTGTATCGTTTTTCCAGCAACGGTAGCTCTACCAAATAATACGTTGGCCGTGCCATACAATTTACCTACAATAATATTAGCAGCACATTCTTCACGTTCAACAATTCCTTGAACTCCACCTGCATAAGCGTTCGAATTATCACTTAGAAATCTCACGTTTTCATCATTATATGCTTCACCAACACCTTCTGCTTTGTATGCTTCTTTTACAATCTCTTGTAAAACAGGTAAGAGTTCTGGTCTGGACGCTGTTGCTATAACAGGTACGCCATTTCTGGCGCACAATCTAGAAACATGTGAGGTGACTGCCAACCCTGCAATAGTCTGAGCTTCAATGCTTTCGGCTGCACCAGGTGTTCCAGGAGATACATGTACAGGGCGGCCCATCTCAGCTGCTCTTCCAACAGCTTCTTCCATAGCATCTAACGCAGCAATCTTTCGTATTTTTGGAACAAAACCCTTCTCTTTGTTTAACCATGACAAATAATAGTATGTTGCAATAGTAGTTAATAGAAACATAGTCTGTACAATTTTTCCAGATTGTATCATAGTTTTTCCGGTTATTTATTATTAATCATATATAAAAAACCTATTAGGCTAGGCTAATTATGCGCGTAGGGAATAGCGCGCATTAAAAAATTTCTTGTTCTGTGTATTAATTTATTTCTGTTCCATCAGATTTCTTCATTCCCATGAGGTTCGCCATTTTCACATAGCTTGGACTCAATTGATACTCAGGTTCTTTTGTTAGATCTCTTGCTTGTGATGCGTGTGTTTTTATAAGTCCTGTTACTAAATCTTTAAGTTTCTCTTTCGGTAAAGAAAATATCATTTCGTCTTCATGCGCGCCAGCGTGACGACGATCACCTCCACAAGGGACTGATACTTGGCATATACCTTTCTTTATTGTCGATACAACAGAATAAACACATGCAGAATGCCCTCCTATCCGCGTATAAATATCACGTCCCTTTGATACCTTGTATGCTAACCCTAAGAGTAACCTTAGAAGCTCGTCTGAGTTACAGTAAATCATAACTAAATCAGGTTCGAAGTTTACCGTTTTTAAAGGTGCTGATATTATACCAATATATTTACCTACTTCAAATCGAGGGAATTCACGAGCCCAATTAGCTCCCATCTCTAATGTTTCAACACCACCTGGGAAACGATTATTACCTTCTAGAAAGAACTGGGGAGGCTCGACAAGTCCATATCCTATAACTGGTTCGGGACACCACATATCCTCAAGTTGTTGAACTATTAAACTACCATTCCACCGTGAGAGTGAGAAGCATTGACATGTCGACATGCAAGCTCCAAAGTCTTTTTTAGGGCTCTTCGCCTCTTCTGGTATTTTTTCTCCTTTTTTAAGCATTTTAATGGCTATTGGATAACTATTTAAATGCAATTGCTCCTCGATAATTTTCCCATATTTATGAAAAATCTTCATAAATTCTATAACCCAAAACTATTTCTAATTTAATATTATATATTGTTTTTGCGCACGGGCAATTAATTTGTTAGTACTGTTTGTACTTTATTTTCATGCATCAATAAAAAAGGTAATTAAAAGATCAGAAAAAAAAATAATAAACATACTAACCACTTGGGTTGTAATAACCTAATCGCGAGCAAAGCAGAACAACCTTATAACTCGGGGACTGTGTGAATAATAGACATGCCGAGCACGAGTAAAGGGTTGCTGCGGGAGGACGATGTTTAATGCCCTATTGCACCGAGTGTGGGGGGAAGCTGAAGTGGGACGCCAAGCTACGCCACTATAGCTGCCAGAGCTGTGGGTTGACTTACACGGAGGCGGAGCTTTCTCGTGCCTTGGATAAGCTGTATGACAGGGACGACGACGAGGACGAGAAGCGTAGGCAGCGTAACCAGGACTACCTCGATTGGTGGACGAGCTCGAAGAAAAAACGGTGAAAGAGCCCCTGAAATAAGTATGATAAGTACTTTGGAAGCGTAAATATATTCTAAATTGTTTAAAGTTTAAAACCCTCGATGATACCTATTCTACCAGTAATATCTGTTTGGTGCTGTTATGGTATTCCCCGTCGAATCAGAGGACCGTACTATGCGGAACCTTCTCATGCTCTGCCAGGACGACGCGAGGCTCATCGTAGAGGGCTTCAGGAAGATACTGGCCATTACCGATAAATTCATGGACAACGAGAACGCCCTCGAGGGAGCTAGTGAGGACATACAGAAGATAATCGACGACTCGAGCAGCGTGAAGAGTTCACTGATAGAGGAGCTAAACCAGATCGGGGGAGTTTTGATGAGCAGAGACGACTTCTTCAGGCTCGTAAGCGCAATAGGAGACATAATGGACAAGATCAAGGGGATAGGCGCACGTTTCATAGAGATAAGGAGACGCGGATACAAGGTGCCCGGGGACGTGGCTCAGGGCATCAAGAACCTCTCAGACATGGCGTTCGAGTCCATGATCAAGCTGCGTGAAGCCATGATGAGCCTGGGCTTCAACAGCGAGAAGGCTGTGAGCTTCACCAAGGAGATAGACGAGCAGGAACGTAAATTCGATGTAGCCTATTTCAAGGTCGAGATGACGGTCATCACGAGCGAGATGGAGCTGCCGGCCAAACTCATAATGAAGGACGCCATCAACCTCATGGAGAACACGGTGGACACCGTCCGCGAGGCCTCTGACCTGATCCGGATAATAGCCCTCTAAAATGACTCCTAAACCCGTACCGGTACAGCTTCTAGAGGACAACCGCCTCATAGTCTGGGATCACAGGCAGGGCAACGAGCTATACGAGGACGGGTTCTACGGCAAGCCCCTGGGGATAGCGAAGCCTAAGGAGGATTTTACGCAGCCGCTGATACTTGACGCGGTGGAAGGATTGTATCTGCTGCAGAGGAAGAGGGTCACCGTGAACGACATCCATGGAAAAGACATAGCCTTCAGAGACCTCATGGAGAGGCTTTCGGGGGAGATCGAGGATTTCGAGGCCAAGTACGCAGTCTACAGTGAGCTCAGAGACAGAGGCTACATAGTAGCGCCCGGGATAAAGTATGGCTGCGACTTCGCCGTATATGAGCAGGGCCCCGGCTTAGACCACGCCCCGTACGTTATGCAGGTGCATGGCTCGGAGGAGCCTATCGACGCGGCGGAGATAGTGAAGTCGGGGCGGCTGGCCGCGGCCGTCCGGAAGTCCTTCATCAAGGCGGTGGAGGTTGAAGACTCTCTCCGTTTCCTCGAGTTCAACTGGTGGAGAGCATAGCCAGACGGCGATATAGAATCATCCGCCAGAAAAACATGGATTCAGAAACTAGTTTATCTCTCCAGAATCTCTTTTTATAT